>SPBQ01000040.1 GCA_004525875.1 Myxococcales bacterium | reverse complement strand
TAACGAACGGCATCTACCGATCAGGCCACCTACTCCAACTCATCGCGGTTCCGCTGGCTATCCTGCCCACTCTGAGAGGGCCGTGGCTGGCGCAGAGGGCACAACAGGGTCTCGGCGATCAAGCTGGTGGCAGCTTCGAAGCAATCTAGGGCACAGTCCTCACCCGGCCGGCAAGCGCTGGACGCCGCAGTTGGTGACCTGTAGTCACCCCGGATGCACGACTCGACGCGAAACGCATCGTCCAGCCGGTTCGCCAGCCTCATCATCGTGGCTGTTGCCATGATCGTCCTACCGGCTCTAACACCGACGCACGCCGACGCGGGTGGAGATTGGAACGACGCCGCAATCAACTGGCAAAGCTACGAAGATGGACTGCTGAAGGCGAAGAGCGGATCTATTCCCGTCTGCCTCGTGTTCTACACGGACTGGTGTCCTCACTGCGCGGGCTACAGCAAGGTATTCCACGACCCTACCGTCGTGGAGATGTCCAAGCGCTTCGTGATGATCCGCGTCGAGCGCGACGGCAACCGGGAGATCAGCAAGAAGTACGCTCCGGACGGGGAGTACATTCCCCGCACCCACTTCCTGACGCCCGAGGGTGAGATCCGTCCAGAGATCCACGAGAAGCGGGCGACCTACCTGTACTTCTTCGACGAGTCCGATCCTCAAGGACTGCTCGGTGGAATGCGCGAAGCTCTCGGCGAAGAAGGCAAGGTGGACCTGACCGGCGGTAAGCCCTGACTCATTCTCGGGCGCCTGGGCCTGGCCCCTAGGGGCGCCTTGAACCGGCAATCCGCGCGTCCGCCCGTGCCACACGAGCCGCCCGCCGTTCACGACTCGTCCGCGTAGAACTGACTGAACCACTCGCGATACGGCGCGATGGGGCCGTCGCCATCGCAGAGGACGGGCCTGGGCTGGTAGATTTTGTTCTTCCAGATGGGAATGTCCTGTTCGACCTGGTCAATCGCGTTGTCGATGATCATCCGTGACAGAACTCGATGAGATCCCTCCTGGGCCTTCGGCACCGAGCATGCGAAGCGCAGGTGGATCCGCTCCCGCTCGACCGGGGTCGCGAGTCCGATGATGAGCAGGTCGGCGACACCGAACTGACGCGTCCAGGACTGGCCGGGGCCCGAGCTCATCGTGAGGATTCGCCCGTCCACGTACTTCCCGCGCTCCCTGCCCTGCTCCTCAGTGATACGGGTGAGCTCCATGGCGAGGTTGGAAACGCGGCGGTGGCCGTCGAACGTCACATCCGGCTTGGAGAGAATCCCGCCCACCTTGTGAACGTGGAGGAAATGCGCGCTGTCGACGGCATTCTCGCCCGACTCCTGCACGTGTGTGTCGATGTGCCAGTCGCGCTTCTCGTCGTCGGTCCATTCGCCCGAGCTGATCTCCTCGAACTCCTGGAGCGGGAACGACGGATCGGTGCCGTGCGGGTGATACCAGGCCCAGAGGAAGCCGTTCTGCTCGACTAGAGGATAGGTCCCGAGGCTCGGTCGACCCCGGAGCGAGGGCGGAAGCCGACGCGCGTAGGGGATGTCGACACAGTAGCCGGCGGCGTCGAACGTCCACCCGTGAAACGGGCAATGTAGTCCAGCCTCATCGACGCGACCGTAGCCGAGGTTCGCACCGAGGTGCGGACAGTAGGCGTCGACGAGGCCGGCGACACCGTCGATGCCCCGAAAGATCACCAGGTCTTTTCCAAAGTAGCGCAGCCGCTGAATTCCGGCGCACTCCAGCTCATCGCCGTAGCCGACGCAGTACCAGCCGTACGGTATGGGGAGACCGATGGCAGATCGGGATCTCATCTCGTGCTTTGCCTCCTACCCGCGCGGCGAGCGGCAAGGACGCCTGAAGCCCAGGGTCCCGAGACGCGAAAATCAACGGGACGAAGTGGCGAAGAGGCGGGTATCTCAACCGGGAGCTGGCGAGTGAGCTTCGTTCACGCTAGCCGGCGCGCTCGAGCTAGCCTCCGATGAACAGCAACGAACGGGCGGCCAGCGAGGAGACGGGCGCCCAGTACACGCCGAACACCACCGTGAACACGACGAGCGCACCGACCAGCACCGAGTTGTGCATGTCGATCGTCATCGTTGGATCACCCTCGGCGGGTAGGTCGAGGAACATCGCCCGGACGATGCGCGCATAATAGTACAGGCCGATGGCGGTGTTCACGCCCGCGACCAGCGCGAGCACATACATGTGCTCCTTGATGATCGCCGCGAACAGATAGAACTTGCCAATGAATCCGGCCGTTGGCGGTAGCCCGGCCAGCGAGAAGAGGAAGATCGCCATAGCCACGGCCGGTAGCGCGCCGCCGCGCCAGGCCAGGCCCCGGAACGCCTCGATGTCCTCGCGGCCCGAGCGGTTCAGCACCATGAGCAAGACGGCGAACGCCCCCAGGTTCATGATGTAGTAGGCGATCACGTAGAACAGCATCGCCTGCAGGCCCTGGTTCGAAAGCGCCACGAATCCCATCAGCATGTAGCCGGCGTGTGCCACCGAGGAGTAGGCGAGCAGGCGCTTGACGTTGTCCTGGCGGATGGCGGCCAGGTTGCCGAGCGTCATGGTGACGCAGGCAACGACGATCATCAGTCCCTGCCAGTCGACGCCTTCGATCGGGACCCAGATGCCGTCGCCGCCGAGCGAGGAGACACCGGGGTAGAAGAAGCGGACGAGCATCGCGATGCCCGCGGCTTTGGAGCCGACGGCCAGGAAGGCCGTCACTGGTAGCGGCGCCCCTTCATAGACGTCGGGCGCCCACATGTGGAAGGGCACCATCGAGATCTTGTAGCCGAACCCGGCCAGAATGAGCACCAGCGCCACGTAGATCACCGGCGCATTTCCCTCGCCGGCCGCCAGCCGCTCGCCGATGACGGCATAGTCGAGCGAGCCCGTGAGCCCGAAGATCAGGCTCATGCCGTACACCATCACCCCGGAGGCGACACCTCCATAGATCAGGTACTTGAGCGCGGCCTCACTCGAACGACGGTTCTGCTTGAGGAAACCCGACAGGATATAGGAGGTCTGGCTGACGAACTCGAGGGCGAGATAGGCCATCAAGAGGTTCGCCGCCGACGCCATGTAGAACATGCCCAGCGTACAGGCGAGGAGGATCACGTAGTACTCGCCCGGGTTCTCGTCCTCGAGCTCCTTCGAGCCCAGCGACATCCAGACTGCGCCCACCGCGGCCAGCCCGAGAACGATCTTGAAGAAGATCGCGAAGGAATCGAGGGCGACCATCCGGTTGAACAGCCAGCCCTGGGGGCCGCCGGCCTGCATCGCACCCGCCGCGCAGGCCCCGGCCACGGCCAGCAGAGCCCAATAGCCGTGCATGTCCTTGCGGCGGATGAGGACCTCCATCATCAGAATCAGGACGAGGGCGACTGCGAGGATGCCTTCAGGCAGCGAGTACGCAACGCTCTGTACGCTTCCGAGGTCCACTTCGATGCCTTACGGAAGAACCGTCGCCTGGGCGACGGCGTTCGCCGCCGAGACGGTGTGGTTGATGGCGAGGAGCGTCGGATTGATCAGGTCGAGAACGAAGTGGGGCTGGACGCCGAGGATCAAGACGATGATCGCCAGCGGAACCAGTGTCACGATCTCGCGCGACGTCACGTCGGGCATGTCGGCGTACTTCTCGTTCACCGGACCGAGCCAGACTCGTTGCAGAAGCCAGAGCATGTAGCCGGCCGTCAACACGACCGAGCTGGCTGCGATGATCGTCAGCGGCGGGCTGTACTGCCAGGCACCGAGGAAAACGAGCGCCTCGGAGATGAACGCCGAGAGTCCCGGCAAGCCGAGCGCGGCGAAGAACGCGATCGACATGATGCCGGTGTAGGTCGGCATGACACTGGCGAGGCCGCCGAAGCCGTCGATATTGCGGTGATGCGCCCGGTCGTAGACCACACCGACGAGCAGGAACAGCATCGCCGTAATCGTCCCGTGGTTGAACATCTGCAACACCGCGCCGTTGATCCCCTGCGGTGTCAGCGTCGCCATGCCGAGCATGACGTAGCCCATGTGTGAGATGCTCGAGTAGGCGACGAGCTTCTTCATGTCGGTCTGCGCCATCGCGCAGAGCGCGCCGTAGACGACGCCCCAGGTCCCCAGCGCCGCGAGCGCCCAGAACGCACATTCCTGTGTGGCGAGTGGCAACATCGGGTAGTTGATTCGAAGGATCCCGTACGTGCCCATCTTGAGCAGCACGCCGGCGAGAATCACCGAGATCGCTGTCGGTGCCTCCACGTGAGCGTCAGGCAGCCAGGTGTGGAACGGGAAGGCCGGGATCTTGATCGCGAAGCCGATGAACAGGGCGATCCAGACGATTAACTGGAAGCCCCGCGCGTACGTGCTCGCGTTCGCCATCAGGCTGGTCATGTTGAAGGTATGCGGGCCGTTGTAGAAGTACAGCGCCAGCATCGAGATCAGCATCAAAACGCCGCCTAGCTGCGTGTACAGGAAGAACTTGATCGCGGCGTACTCGCGCCGCGGACCGCCCCAGACCCCGATGAGAAAGTACATCGGCAGCAGCATGACTTCCCAGAAGATGAAGAACAGGAAGAAGTCGAGTGCGCAGAAGACGCCCATCATCGCGGTGTTGAGCAGCAGGAAGAGCATGTGGTAGCCCTTCACGCCCTTCTCGATGTTCCACGACGACAGCAGGCAGATCGGGCAGAGCAGCGCGGTCAGAAGGACCATCGTCACCGACAGCCCGTCGATCCCCATGATGAACTGAATGTTGAACGAGGGCAGCCAGGGCATGCGCTGCATGAACTGGAAGTCGGCCGTGGTGCGATCGAAGTTCGCGAATAGCCAGATCGCCATCAGCAACGGCGGAATGGTGGCCGCGAGCGACACCTGACGAATCAGATTGTGCCTGTCGCGGGGTATCGCCATGACGGCAAACATCCCGGCCAGCGGGATGAAGGTCATGTAGGTGAGAATGTTGTCCATTCGTGGATTCCCCTCGAACTACCAGGTGCTCGCGAACAGCACGGCCGTGACCACCACGACGATGCCGTACAGGTAGGCGTTGATGCTGCCGGTCTGGAAACGGCGGACCAGGCCTCCGACCCAGCCGGTGAAGTTGGCGATGAAGTTGACCAGGCCGTCCACTACATAGTTGTCGATCAGCCCGTTGATGGTGGACACCAGCCGCGTAAGCGAGGCGGCGCCGTTGACGATGCCGTCGACGACCGTGCGATCGAACCACGCCAGTGCTCGCGACAGGCTGAGCGTGCCGCGCAGGAAGGTCCCGTAGTAGATCTCGTCGACGTAGTACTTGTTGTAGATCAGCTTGTAGAGGACACCGCCGCCGGCGCGGCTGAACCAGGCCGGGTTGATGAGCCGGCGGTTGTACATCAGGTAGGCGAGGAAGATGCCGACCAGGGCCATGCCGACCGACATCGTCATGTAGAAGTACTCGAGCGCCAGGTCATGAGTACCGTGCGCACCCGCGGCGTGCCCCCCACCATGGCCCCCCAACACCGGAGCCAGGAACTGTTCGAACGGATTCGAGCCACCGAGCGCCGGCGGGATGCCGACGTAGCCGGACAGGATCGAACCAGCGGCGAGGATGATCAGCGGCCAGGTCATCCAGCCTGAGGACTCGTGGAGGTGCTCCTGCGTGTGGTGATCGGCGCGGGATTCACCGAAGAACGTCATGAAGACGAGCCGGAACATGTAAAACGCCGTCATCCCGGCACCGGCGAAGCCCGCCGCCCACAATGCGGGATGATGGAGGTACGCCTTCCAGAGGATCTCGTCCTTCGAGAAAAACCCGGCCGTGCCCGGGATGCCGGAGATCGCGATCGTCGCGATCAGGAACGTCCAGAACGTGCGCGGCATGTACTTTCGCAGACCGCCCATCTTGCGCATGTCCTGCTCGTGGTGCATCGCGTGGATCACGCTGCCCGAGCCGAGGAACAGACACGCCTTGAAGAAGGCGTGAGTCATCAGGTGGAAGATGCCCGCCGCGTAGGCCCCTACCCCCATCGCCATGAACATGTAGCCGAGCTGGCTCACGGTGGAATAGGCTAGAACCTTCTTGATGTCGTTCTGCGCGAGCCCGATGGTCGCCGCAAACAGCGCCGTCGCACCGCCGACGATGGCCACCACTTCCAGCGTGAACGGCGCCATCGAGTACAAGAAATTCAGCCGCCCGATCATGTACACGCCGGCCGTCACCATCGTGGCCGCGTGAATCAGCGCAGAGACGGGCGTCGGGCCGGCCATGGCGTCTGGGAGCCACACATAGAGCGGAATCTGCGCCGACTTGCCGGCGGCGCCCACGAAGAAGAACAGCGTCACGAGGGTCGCGACCGAGACTCCCCAGAGCATCTCACCCTCGAGCGCCCCGACCGCGCCGGCCAGCTCGCGGAATACGATGGTGGACTGGCCGTGGGCGTCGAGCGTCCAGAACAGGAGGAACAGGCCGAGCAGGAAGCCGAAGTCACCGATGCGGTTGACGATGAAGGCCTTGTTGCCCGCCTGCGCGTTGGCCGTCTCACTGAACCAGAAGCCGATGAGCGCCCAGGAACAAAGCCCCACGCCCTCCCAGCCGACGAACATGATCAACAGGTTGTCGCCGAGGACCAAGGTCAGCATGGCGAACATGAACAGGTTGAGCAGCGCGAAGAAGCGCCATGCCGCCGGCTCCTCGTCCATGTAGCCGTAGGAGTAGATGTGGATCAGGCTGCCGATCCCGGTCACGACCAGCGTCATCACCGCGGTGAGAGGGTCGAACTGGAAGGCGATGTCGGCATTGAGCTGGCCGATGTGGATCCACCGCGCGACGGTGTCGACGAGGATGCGTTCGTCGGTGGGGAGACCTCGCAGGCGGAAGAAGCTGGCGAGCACGAGGAGAAAGCTCAGCAGGGGCATCAACGTCGCGATCACGGCGACCCCGAAGCGGCCGAAACTTCGCTGGATACGCGTTTCCAGTAGGAAGTTGACGGCAGCGCCGACCAGCGGCAGCAACGGGATCCAGCGCAGCAGATGACTGCTGTGAACGATGACTTCGTGAGCCGCGTGGGCGTCGTGAACCGGTGTCATCCCGTTACCCGTGCAGCTGCTGCATGTCGGCGACGTCGATCGAGTGGAAACGCCGGTAGATGGCCAGAACGATCGCCAGACCGATCGCGGCCTCGGCGGCGGCCAGCATGATCACGAAGATCGAGAATACGTGACCGTCGTAGCTGCCCGCGCTGAAGCGCGAGAACGCGATGTAGTTGACGTTCGCGGCGTTGAGGATGAGTTCCACGCCCATCAGCACGCCGATGGCGTTGCGGCGGGTCAGCACGCAGTACAGCCCCGCGCAAAACAGCGTCAGCCCGACGGCCAGGAAGTGATGTAGTCCTATCTGTCCGAACATCGTCCCCCCGGCAACCGCTAGGGCTGCGAACCCCTCTCCTCGCTCAGCTCCTTCCTCGAGAGCACGACGGCGCCGACCAGCACCGACAGCAGAACGATCGACGCCAGCTCGAACGGTAGAATGTACGTCGTCAGCAACGCGTTGCCGACCGCAGCAGCCGACGATCCCAATTGCTCGAGCGGCTCCCGGTGCCAGGAGGCCGAACGAAACGCCGCGTTGAGCACAACGAAGGCGCCGGCGACTAGGATCAGGGCCGGCACCCGCCCGACGGCACGGTTCGAAACCTCGACTTCCTGGATGTGGGCCGTGAGCATGACGGCGAACAGGGTGAGCACCAGGACTCCGCCGACGTAGATGAGAACCTGGACGCCGGCCACGAAATCAGCGTTGAGTACGACGTAGAGGCCCGCGACGCCCAGGAACGAGACCATCAGCGATAGCGCCGAGTAGATGATGTTCTTCGAGAACGCGACACCACCCGCACCGACCACGGTCACGGTGGCCAGAAGGTAGAAGACGACGGCCGACAGCGACAATCCTTCCATCATTCAGGCCTCGCCTCCGCTCGGGGCCCCAGCCTTTTCAGCCTGGGCCGCCTTGGCTGCCTTGGAATCCTCCGGCTGCGCAAACTCCTCGATGTAGCGCATCCCGCGTTCGAGGATGGGAACGATCGCCGGATCGTCCTCGCCCGACTTCTTCGGCTTGTAGGCCTCGACCGGAACCTTCACGAACCGGCGAACCATGCTCTCGAGCGAGTAGTCCGAGCCCTCGAACTCACGTGTGTGGTGGATCGAGCCGGTCGGGCACGGCTCCGAACACAGCCCGCAGTACATGCACTTGGCCATGTCGATGTCGAAACGATCGAGGATCATGGCCTTCGTGGCTGGATCCTTCTTCGCGCCGATGATGATGCAGTCAATCGGGCAGGCGCGCTCGCACGCCAGGCAACCGGTGCAAATCTCGAGGTCGACCTCGAGCAGGCCGCGGTAGCGGTACGGCAGCGTGTCCTGGACCGGGAGCGGGATGCGGTCGGGATACTGGACCGTGTACGGCTTGCGGAAGAAGTGCGAGAAGGTGATCGACATCCCCTCGAAC
Organism: Myxococcales bacterium; assembly: GCA_004525875.1. Next base: position 1,837 of record SPBQ01000040.1, on the reverse strand, counting down.
GTTGTCGCGAGCGACGAGTAGACATTTCGGATGTAGGCCGTCATCGGTCGCCCGCCTCAGCTCTTCGCCACCGCGCCCGTCCGCTGCAAACCGACTCCTTTCGACCGCCGGAGGTGATAGCGCACCCGCACGAAGAACCTCAGCACCACCAGCAGCACCAAGCCGACCATCACCATGCGCAGCGTCTCGTTCCCGTGGGGGAAAGCCACCATGACGCTGGCCGTGCCGATGACGCATACCAGGCCGATCGGGACCATGTACTTCCAGCACATCGACATCAGCTGATCGACGCGTACGCGAGGAAGCGTTGCGCGGACCCACATCGCGACGAACACGAAGAAATAGGCCTTCAGGAAGAATGTGCCGAACTGCGCAAGCGCGAGCAGCACGGTGTTGCCGGTGAACTGCGGAACCTGCCAGCCGCCGAGATACAGCGTCGCTACCAGGGCACCGATCAGGTAGAGGTTGCCCCACTCGGCCAGGAAGAACAGCAACGAGCGCATGCCGCTGTACTCGGTCGCAAAGCCGGCGACGAGCTCCGACTCCTCCTCCGGCAGATCGAACGGCGTGCGGTTACCCTCGGCGAGCGCGGAGACGAAGAACAGGAGGAACGCCGCGAGCGTGAACGGGCTGTGGAACATGTGCCACATGTGCGGCTGCCAGCCCTGCGCACCGATGATGCCCTGCATCGACAGCGTGCCCGACAGCAGGACTGCGGGGAAGATGGCGAGTCCGGCCGGGATCTCATAGCTCACGATCTGCGTCGCCGAGCGGATGCCGCCCAGCATCGACCACTTGTTGTTCGACGACCATCCGGCCATCAGGATGCCGACCACCACCAACGACGTGACGGCCGTGATATAGAGGATGCCGATATTGAGGTCGGCGATGATCAGGCTGCCGGCGAACGGGACCGCGACGAACGCCGCGACGAAGCCGGTGACGACGACGTAAGGCGCGAGCCGGAACAGGCGCGCGTCCACGGCTTCAGGAACTACATCCTCTTTGAGCAGATTCTTCAGACCGTCCGCCAGCCATTGCAGAAAGCCGTACGGGCCCACACGGTTCGGTCCGATCCGAGACTGGATGCGTGCCCATACCCTGCGTTCGAGCCAGCTCGTGATGCCGGCCATCGGGAGGATGAAACCGAACACGACGATGGCGCCGAACACGAGCATACCGACCAGATATGCCAGCTCCTTCTCCAGGCCGGTCGCCGACCCGATAAGACCGTCGAGGAAAGATTGCACGATCTACCTGTCGACCTCGGGTGCGACGATGTCGAGGCTCGCGATGATGGCAACGAGGTCGGCGATCATCATGCCGGCGCTGATCTCCTCGATGATCGACATGGCCGCGAACGACCCGGTGTGGATGTGGACCCGGTACGGGTACTCGCTGCCGTCGGAGGCGACGTACCAGTTCATATCGCCGCGGGCGCCTTCGACGCGGATATGGGCATCACCGGCCGCGGGCTTGAAGTTGCGCGGGACCTTCGCGATCACGGGCCCCTCGGGGATCTGGTCGAGCGCCTGCCTGAGGCTCCAGCACGCCTGCAGGCACTCGCGCGTGCGGACCATGTAGCGGTCCCAGCAGTCGCCCACGGCACCCTGCTCGCCGGAGCCCACCGGCACCTCGAACTCGAACTCTCCGTAGACGCTGTAGGGGCGGTTCTTGCGCAGATCGTACTCGACCCCGCTAGCTCGGAGATTGGGGCCGACCAGGTTGTAACTGATCGCCAGCTCCGCCGAGACGGGCGCCACGTTCGCCAGCCGCTCGACGAAGATCTTGTTGTAGGAGAGCAGATCGTTGAGCTCGTGGATGAACGGTTCGAAAT
>SPBQ01000026.1 GCA_004525875.1 Myxococcales bacterium | reverse complement strand
CCCACGCCCGAGATGACGACCCCGGATGGGCTCGGCCGTGGCCGGACCTGCACGCCGTCAGATGCTCATGTTGTCTGCCGGTCCGGCCGGCGGCAGAACTCGGCCGAGACGCGCGTCAGGAAGCGCCGCGAGTGCGAAGGAACGCCAGGTACTTCAACAGCTCTTCCTCTTCCTCCGCGGTCAGATCATCGATCGCGAAGGCGGCCAGCCTCCTGCGGCGTCCGCCACTCTCCGCGGTGGGCAGCAAGTACCCCGCCTTCTCCATCAACGTCTCGTAGGGAACGGCGTAGACCTCCGACAAGCTGTGGAGCACGTTCGGCGACGGCTTCCGGATCTTCCCGTTCTCGAGCTGGCTCAAGTACGCGTTCGAAACGGCCTTGCCGGTTGCCTCTTCGACCTCGCGCAGTGAGAACCCCTTGGCCGCACGCAGATCGGCCAGGACAGCCCCGAGCTCGCTGGGCTGCGCGACGAACTCGGTTCGCTTGCGCGGGGGTGGTTTGCCGCCTGGCATCCGCCCCACTATCGGCCGATTTGCTTGATCTCTCAAGCATTTTGCATGAACGCTTGATGTGCATTGCAAATGATATAGATTTAGCAACACGGCGCGAAGCGTCCGCGCGCACTCCGCCGGCGGTCCACGAAGGGAAAGACCGCGAGCATCGAGCCATCGCCATCAGCTCGAACAACGACAACTGACTGCCCGAGGAGATCCATCCATGGAACAGCGTGACATCGAGGATCTGGTCCGGCAGGGGCAGGATCAGCTCAAACAGATCATGCCGAGTGGTGGCCCGAGCGGAGCCATCCTCCTTTTCGTCCTCGCGCTGGCGGCCTTCGGCGCATGGACGTCCTTCTACACCGTGCCAAGTGATTCGGTCGCTGTCGTGCAGCGCTTCGGCAAATACCTCAAGGACATTCCGCCGGGACTTCATTTCAAGCTGCCACTGGGCATCGATACGGCGACCATCGTTCCCGTCAAACGGCAGTTGAAGCAGGAGTTCGGGTTCACGACCCCAGGCGCCAGCGATCCGTACCAGAGCGCTCGCGACGCAAGGCACGAGACAAAGCGGGAAACGGAGATGGTGACAGGCGACCTGAACGCCGCACTGGTGGAGTGGGTGGTTCAGTACCGCATCTCTGATCCCGTCAAGTTCCTTTTCGAGGTTCGAGAACCGAACGAAACCCTGCGCTACGTCTCCGAATCCGTGATGCGGGAAGTCGTCGGCGATCGCACGGTCGACGAGGTCATCACGATCGGTCGACAGGAAATCGAAACCGAAGCGCTGTCCAAGATGCAGGCGCTCTCAACGAAGTACGCGATGGGAATAAGCATTGACCAGGTGCAGTTGAAGAACATCAATCCGCCCGAACCGGTCCAGGAGTCGTTCAACGAGGTCAACCAGGCTCAACAGGAGAAAGAGAAGCTCATCAACGAAGCCCGGCGCGACTACAACAAGGTGATCCCGCTGGCCGAGGGCGAGAAAGATCAGCGGATCCGCGAGGCCGACGGCTACCGGCTCAAGAGGATCAATGAGGCCGAAGGAGATGTCGCCCGCTTCAGCGCCTTGCTGGCCGAGTACACCAAGGCCCCCGAGGTCACCCGCCGCCGCATCTACATCGAGACCCTGCAGGACGTCATGCCGGGCATACGCTCGAAGATCATCGTCGATGAACAGACGCGGGGCATCCTGCCATTGCTGAATCTCGACACCCAGAAGGAAGTTCAGCCATGAAGAAGAGCATCCAGTTCGCCAACCTCCCGCTTCTGGCCATCGGGCTGTTCGTCTTGATGAGCTCGATCTATACGGTGAGCGAAGTCGAACAAGTCATCATCACCCAGTTCGGCAAGCCGATCGGGGTTCCCGTGACTTCCGCCGGTCTGAAGCTCAAGGTGCCGTTCGTTCAGGACGTCAATCCGATCGACAAGCGGGTTCTGGAGTGGGACGGCAGTCCCTCGGACATGCCGACCAAGGACAAGCTCTACATCTCGGTCGATCTCTTCGCTCGCTGGCGAATTACGGATCCTCTCCAGTACTTCCTACGGCTGCGTGATGAACGCAGTGCTCAGTCACGCCTGGACGATATTCTGGGCAGCGAGACCCGCAACGCCGTCGCCAAGCATGAGCTGATCGAGATCATCCGCACCACCAAGGGCCGCGTTCCGCTGCGCGACGCGCTCCTGACCGGCGCCGAGCAGGAACTCGATATGGGATCCCTCGTGCCGATCCAGAAGGGGCGCCAGCTGGTCGAGCAGGAGATCTTCGCCGCGGCTGCCGAGAAGGTTCGAGTGTTCGGTATCGAACTGCTCGATATCCGCTTCAAGCGGATCAACTACAACGAGAGTGTGCGCCCGAAGATCTACGATCGAATGATCAGCGAGCGGCGGCAGATCGCGGAACGCTTCCTGTCCGAAGGAAACGGTGAGGCCGCCAGAGTCCGCGGTAACCGTGTGCGTGACCTGAACAAGATCCAGTCCGAAGCCTACCGGCAGGTCGAGGAGATTCGCGGCCTGGCGGACGCAAAAGCCACCGAAATCTATGCGAGGGCATACAACCAGAGCCCTCAGTCGGTGGCGTTCTATGAATTCACACGGACCATGCAGTCCTACAAATCCATCATCGCCGAGAACACGACCCTCGTCCTTTCCACGGACAGTGACCTCTTCAAGTTCCTGAAGGGGATGGCTCCGGACGAAGTCCGATGACGATGCGCTGACGACCGCTCGCTCGACCCGGCCCGGCAGGACCGCCGACGCGCAAGCCCGTCGGCGCGAAGATCACTGCCCGGCGACGGGAGTGGGTTCTTCAACAGGCTGCTAGGAGCTGGCCGAGCCCGCCGCCCCTCCCTGCCACGCCCGATCGGGCGCCCCCACGCCATAGAGCTCGGCCGCATTCGAGAACAGAACCCGCTCACGAACCTCCGGCGACAGATGCGCGAAGGCCGCGTCGATCTTCTCGCGAACCTGCTTTCCGTACAGGCACACCGGATGGGGATAGTCGGTCTCGAACAGTACGCGATCCGTGCCGATCTCATCGAGGAAGTGCTTCGCCGGAAACTCCTCGAAGAACGTGCACGCCCAGACCTGCTCGCGCAGGTACTCGCTGGGACGCTTGGTGAACTCGGGCTTTTCCGCGCTGACGTTCGCGTACGCGAAGCCGTGATCGAGGGCCTCCTTCACGAACGGCAGCCAGCCGATCCCGCTTTCCACCGAAACCAGTCGCAGGCGAGGATTACGCGGCAGGATTCCCGACATCACTACGTCCATCAGCTGAATCCCGTTGGTAAGCAGCGTGGCCATCGACCCCGAGACCGTGGTCGGCCCAATGCCGTGGGCGGCGAAGCGCCCGGGGTTCAGGATCTGATCCTGGAAGTCTCCGCTGCCGATGTGGAGGCTCACCGGGAGGTCGACGTCCTGAACGGCATCCCAGACGGGGTTCCAGTGCGGGTCGCCGATGAACGGCATCGCGAAATCCTGGGGCGCGCCCGTGAACAGGTCGGCGCGGTGACCGATGTCGCGGCATCGATGGATCTCGGCCACCGTGGACTCGACGTCCCAGAACGGCGTCGCCATCACGGGGATGAAGCGGCGCGGGTCGGGTGAGATCCACTCGATGAGCCAGTCGTTGTAGGCCTGCACGCAGGCGAGCATGAGCTCGGGGTCGCCCAGCCCGAGGAAGCTCTCGCTGCCGAAGCCGCCGATGTTGGGATAGAGCGCCATCGCCCAGGCGCCGATCTCGTCCATGTACTCGAGGCGTGCCTTGGCGTCGTAGGCGGCCGGCGGGCACTCGTCCAGATTCTTCGGGATGGACGGGAAAGGCTCGGGCCATCCGGCCACGGCGGTGGCCCCCGCCGGGATCTGGCGCTCGGTTCGACCGAAACGCCAGACGTCGAACCCGTCATCCCTCCGGATCATGCGCGGCGCTGCGGCCTGGAACTTCTTCGGCAGGCGCGACGTCCACACATCGCCGGGTTCGGTGACGTGGGGGTCGGCGTCGATGAACCACTCGGTGCATTTCATGAGGGTATCTCCTTCAAGAAGCTACTTTCGTACGGGGCGAAAACGTGGAATCGCAAGATCCGCGCTCATGTCTTCCCAGACAAGCTCGACGGGTGTTCCCACCTCGAGGTCGTCGGGATTCACGTCGACGACGTTCGACATCATCCGCACGCCACCCGCGTCCTCCAGTGCGATCACCGCGATGACGTAGGGAAGCTCCTGATCGGCAGCGATCGGGCGGTGGATGATGGTGTAGGTGTAGACCTCGCCGCGGCCCGAGACTTCCTTCCACTCGGAGTCGGCCGAGCGGCACTCGGGACAGATCGGCGCCGGCGGCAGCCGCGTGTGCCCGCACGATGTGCAACGCTGGACGACCAGTCGGTGCGCGGCGGCGGCTTCCCACCACGGTAGCGTGGTAGGGTCGGCCATCGGCTGCGGCATTCCATCGGGAAAGAATCGTTCGTTCATCTTCCTATCTGCGCCCCAGCACGACCGCGCTCGTGGGAACACAGGCTCCGCTCGTCACCAGGCACACTTCTGCATTCTCGACCGGGCTGGTCGACTCGCCTCGCAGCGAGCGCACCCCCTCGACGACGTGGTTGAGTCCGTGGATGTAGGCCTCGGAGAGGCCGCCGCCGTGCGTGTTGGTAGGAAGGCTCCCGCCTGGCCAGGACAGCGCACCGCTCTCGACGAACGGACCGCCCTCGCCTCGCCCGCAGAAGCCGAAGTCTTCGAGCTGCATGAGGACACAGCCCGTGAAGTGATCGTAGATCTGCGCGACGTCCACGTCGGCGGGGCCGACGCAGGCCTTGCCCCACAGCCGACCGGCCATCTCCTCGCCGCCGCCCGTAGCGTAGAGTTCATCAGCGACGTTGGCGTTGCTGAACGGCCCGAACGCGTAGCCCTTCGGTGCTCCCTGCTCGCTGGCGAGGATCTCGACAAGCGGTTTGGCGAGATCGCGGGCGCGCTCCTCGGTGGTGACGACGACGGCGCAGGCCCCATCGCTTTCGAGACAGCAATCGAAGAGCCGGTGAGGATCGGCGATCATGGGCGATGCCTGGTGATCCTCGAGCGTCATCGGGCGGCCGCCCATCACGGCGCGTGGGTTGCGGCTGGCGTGCTCTCGGAACGTCACCGCGATGTGGCCGAGCTGCTCACTCGTGGTGCCGTACAGATGCATGTGACGCCGGGTCGGCAGGGCGTAGGCCGCGGCGGCCATCAACATGCCGTAAGGCATCACGAAGCCCACCGCAGCGAGAAACAGCGAGTTGGCCGACTGGACGGTCGGCGGTTGCGGCTTGGGCGGCGCGTCCGCACTCACGCCGCCGGTGCCGAAGCGGAAGAACTGCCCCTGGCAGAGCGAGCGATAGACAACGACCACCTCGGCCTGGCCCGTCTCCACCGCCATCGCCGCGTTCGAGACGGCCGCACAGCCGCCGCCGCCGCCCGGCATCCAGACCATGTTCGCGAAACGCAACGCGGGCAGCCCGAGCTCCGCAGCGATGAAGACCGCCTCGTTGCGATCCTCGGCGAACGAAGCGAGGCCGTCGACGTCGTCGATCGAGAGGCCTGCATCATCGACGGCGCGCAGGATCGCCTGGCAGGCCAGCGCGTGCTCGGTCACGTCGCCGATCTTGCCCCAACGGGCGTACGGCGTCTCTCCGACGCCGACGATGTGGGCGCGTGATCGAGTCATGAAGTGCCCCGCACTAGTCCACCTTGCACAATCGGTCGAGCTGTTTCTCGCACTTCTCCCCGTAGGGCGGCATCATGCCGGACAGCTTCATCAGGTCGAGCCGCGTCTGCCGGAACACCGCTCTCTGATGACTGAACGTCAGGAACCCGTCGCGGCCGTGGTAGCTGCCCATCCCCGAGGGACCGACGCCCCCGAACGGTAGATCCTCGCAGCTCGAGTGCGTGAGGACGTCGTTGATCGTCACGCCTCCGCTGATCGTCCTATCCAGCACGCGGCGCTCCTCCTCGGCGTCATCTCCGAAATAGTACAGGCCCAGCGGACGCGGCCTCGAGTTGACGTACCGGATGCCGTCGTCGATGGCGTCGTACCCCTTGATACAGAGAACCGGGCCGAAAAGCTCCTCCTGCATCACCCGCATCTCGTCGGTCGGCTCGACCACGAACGTCATCGGCATCTTCGACAGGCCTTGCGCCTGCTTCGCGAAATCCTCGCTGCCCGGATTGATCTCGCGCACGTCGCCGCCCTTGTCGCGCGCGTCCTGAATCATCTCGGCGATGCGTTGATGGTGTCGTGCGTTGATCACCGACGTGCAGTCCGGATTGTCGATGATTGTCGGAAACATCGATGAGAAATGCTTCGCGGCGGCTGCGACGAACTCTTCCAGCTTCTCGCGAGGCACCAGACAGTAGTCGGGAGCGAGGCAAGCCTGTCCCTGATTCAAGGCCTTGCCCACCATGATACGACCCGCAGCCTTGTCGAGATCGTAGGAGCGGCCGACGATCACCGGTGACTTACCCCCGAGCTCCAGCGTAACGGGTGTGAGATTCTCCGCCGCCGCTCGCATGATGTGGCGGCCGATCCCCGTGCCCCCCGTGAAGATGATGTGGTCGAACGGCAAGCTCGCGAACTCGGCCCCGACCTCCGGGCCGCCGGTGATCGCCGCACATTCGCTCTCCTCGAAGTACTCGCCGATCAGCCTCTGCATGAGCGAGGAGGCCTCCGGCGTGATCTCCGAGAACTTGACCATCGCACGATTGCCGGCGGCGAAGATCCCGGCCAGCGGCAGGATCGCCGTATAGACCGGGAAGTTCCACGTCCCGAGCGTGCCGATGACGCCCTTGGGCTGGAACTCGACCCTCGCGCGCGCGCCCAGGAGATTGAGCGGGAACATCACCTTGCGCCTGCTCGCGCCCATCCACCTCTTCACGTTGTCTCGCGCGTGCTGCATCCCGATCATCACGGCCAGCACCTCCGACATGCGCGACTGGTGGTGGGAGCGATTTCCGAAGTCGCGGTGACAGGCCTCGATGATCGCGTCCTGATTGCGGGCGATCATCTTCCGGACGCGATCGAGACGATCGACTCTGGTCTCGGCGGTGACGAGACCATCCTCGCGAAACGCGTCACGTTGCGTCTCGAAGATCTCTCGCATTCGATCCGACCGACCGTGAGCGCTACCGCTATCGCCGATCGCCGACGCAGACTCGCGCGCCACGCTGCTTGGATTACTCATGCATTGTCTCCATCAGTCCGCGGGCAGCCCACGGGCCGCAATTTCCCGACCCAGCCGATCGAGGTGATGCCTGGCGGAGCCGAGCTCGTGCTCGATCTGGATCGCCCAGATGAAATGGCGATGCAGCGGGTAGTCGATATCGATCCCGATGCCACCGTGTAGATGCTGGCAAGCGTAGGCGGCGGACTGCCCGCCTTCGGCCGCCCAGAACTTGGCGACGGCCACGTGCTCTGCAGCAGGCAGCTCCCGCGAAAGGCGCCATGCTGCCTCCAGCGCGCTGAGGCGTACGGCCTCCACATTGATATAGGCATCGGCAGCGCGCTGATGAACGGCCTGAAAGCTACCGATCGGGCGATCGAACTGAACTCGCTCGCGGCTGTACGCCGCAGTCATCTCGAGTGCGCGTTCCGTCACGCCGACCTGCATCATGCAACGAGCGGCCGTGGCTCGCTCGACGAGCCAGCGCAGGACCTGCGCCCCGTTGCCCTGCGAGTCCAGCCGGGCGTCCTCGGCAACGCGGGCGCCGGTGAGCTCGAGCCGGGCGTGGGGCCGTCCGTCCGACGTCTTCTGGGTCACGAGCGTCGCACCGTCACCACGCGGATCGACCTCGACAAAAAACAGCCCGATCGAGCCGTCGTCATCGCCAAAGCGCGCCGGCACCAGGATGTGCGTGGCCTGCTCTGCGCAGGACACCTGGGTCTTGACGCCCGTGAGGCAATAGCCACCGCTCTCGCTTTCCACCCGGGTCGCGGGCGCCAGCGGATCGCTCGACTCGGGCTCGCTGAGCGCGGCCGTCAGGATCCGTTCACCGCCTGCGATGCCCGGCAACCATTCCTTCTTCTGTGTCTCGCTGCCGAACCGCGCAAGCGGCAACGCGCCGAGCACGAGTGCCGGAAAGGCGGGGATCGGCGCCACGGCGCGTCCGACTTCCTTGAGCAGCAGGCAAAGCGGCAGGAAACCGAGACCGACCCCGCCATGGGTTTCGGGGATGGCGGTACCGAGGAGATTCGCCGCCGCCAGCGCCTCCCAGAGCTCGCGATCGTAGGGCAGCGCGCCCGCCTCGAGCGCCTTCAGTCGTTCGTTGGTCGCAAAGTCCTCGAGGATCTTACGCGCCAGCTCGACCACCGCCTGATCCTCTTCTTCAACGTCGAAGTTCACGGGTCAGTCCTTGTAGTGGGGCATCCCCAGGCCCGCCATTGCGATGATGTCACGCTGAATCTCGTTGGTTCCTCCGCCGAAGGTTAGGATCAGTCCGTTGCGATACGAGGACTCGAGCCTTCCCTGCAGGACGGCGCCCGGGCTACCGTTGGCGATGATGCCCGCGGAGCCCGTCACCTCCAGCATCGCGCGATAGGCCTCCATGCTGAGCTCGCTGCCGTACACCTTGATCGCCGAGGACTCGGCCATGTTCGGCCGGCCCTTGGTGGCGGCCCAGGCCTGCTTCCAGTTCATCAGGCGAAGCACCTGCACCTTGGCGTAGACGCGGGCGAGGTTGTGCTGCACCCACGGCTTGTCGATGACGCGCGCGCCGTCCATACGGGTCGCCCGCGCCCACTCGGTGACGTCGGCCAGGTTGCGCCGCAGCAGCCCGACCGTCATGAGCGAGATCCGCTCGTGATTGAGCTGCCCGGTGATCAGGCTCCAGCCGTTGTTCTCGCCGCCGATCAGGTTCTCGGCCGGAACGCGGACATCGTCGTAGAAGGTGGCGTTCGTCGACACCCCGCCTACGGTGCGGACCTCTTGCCTCGCATAGCCCTTCGAAGTCGTCGGCACGAGGAACATCGAAAGGCCGCGATGCTTCTTCGCTTCGGGATCGGTGCGGGCGGCAAGCCAGATGTAGTCGGCGTACTCGGCCAGGCTCGTCCACATCTTTTGCCCGTTGATCACCCACTCGTCGCCGTCGCGCACCGCAGTCGTCCGCAAGGAGGCAAGGTCGGTACCGGCAGAGGGCTCGGAGTAGCCGACCGAGATGAACATCTCGCCGGCCAGGATCCTGGAGCAGAAGTACTGTCGTTGTTCCTCGCTGCCGTACTCACGCAGCACGGGCGCGATGGCGTTGAGCGTCAAGAACGGCAGCGGGAAGCCGACGGCCTGGACCTCGTCGGCGAAGATGAACTGATCGATGGGGGACCGTTCCTGGCCCCCATACTGCTTGGGCCAGCTGAGACCGAGCAGCCCATCGCTGCCCATCTGCCGCATTGCCTTGCGGAACTCCGGACCACCGCCCTCCCAGCCGCCCGACAGCTCGCTGGTGAGGGCGTCGGTCATCATGTCGGCGAAGTACCCGTGCAGCTCGTCTCGGAACGCTCGCTGCTCGGTTGTGAGATCCAGCTCCATGACAACCCTTTCGTCAGTCGCCGCGGGTCACCCCACACCGGCGCTGTGCCCTCAAGCCGACGCTCCCGCCCGCGCCGAGCCTGCGCCGACTTCGGGCGTGAAGCGCACCCTCATCTCCGCGCAAGTTCGCACCAGCCGCGACGGGACGAGGACCGGTCCCCCTTCGGCTCAGGTGTTCTCTTTCCAATCGGCGATCAGCACTTCCATCGTCACATCCACGATGAGATTCAGATCCTCGTCGAGGACCTCGTAGAGCAGCCCGTCGCTGGAGTGGTTCCCGAAGAACGCGATCCCACCCTCCGGCCCCCCGCGCTCGAGATGCGGTAGCGCATCGCCCACCGTCAGCGCGTAGTCGCCGGCGCGTCTCACCCGCGGCTCGCCGCGACTGCCGTCCGGATGGAGGTCCCAGAGATGCTGCTCGCCCTCGAGCACGAGCACAGTCGTCGTGGCCGTGTGTCGGTGGATCGGGCAGTGGCCGCCGTCGCCCGCCCATCGCACCACCATGTCGAGAGTGCCGGCGGCCAGATCGTATCCGAGAATCGTGTAGTCGTGATGAATCTTGTAGGACTGCCCTGGCTCGCCGGAAACTTCCCGCCATTTGTAGCGACCGGAATCAAAGCTGCTCTGGATCATCGCAGGCTCTCCTTCTCGACTCATCGCTTCATTGGATCGCTGCGCCGATCGATCGCTTCAGCGCCGAAGCTGCAGGACCTTCAACTCACCGCCGGTCCGCCAGCCCTCGAGGATCTCCGTGAACTCGGTCGGACCGCCGAAGTAGAAGCCGCCCTGACGGGTCTTGCGGCTCGGCTTCCCTTCGTTGTTGTAGTAGCCGGGCGTGCACTGCTCGGCGAACTCGATCGTGCGCTCACCCATCTCGATCACGGTCTCGACCCATTCGGACTCGGCCTCCTCCGAGACCTCGACCGACCGGATCCCCTCGCCGAGCGCTCGCGCGATGATGTAGGCGATGTGCTTGGCCTGCTCGTTGATCATGTAGGGGAAGTTCACCGTGAAGCCGGCCTGCGAGACCATCATCATGAAGCAGTTCGGAAAGCCGTTCATGTGCATACCGTGCAGCGTCCGGATGCCGTCACCCCATTTCTCGGTGAGCGTGAGCCCGTCTCGCCCGACGATCCCGTAGCCGGAGCGCCGGGAATAGTCCGTGCCGACCTCGAAGCCCGTCGCGAAGATCAGGCAGTCGAGCTCGTACTCCTCGCCGGTAACCACGACGCCCTTCTCCGTTACACGCTCGACGCCCACGCCCTGTGTATCGACGAGCGTGACATTGGGGCGATTGAACGTCTGGAGGTACCCGTCGTGGAAGCACGGACGCTTGCAGAACTGGCGGTAGTACGGTTTGAGCGCTTCCGCCGTGGCCGGGTCCTCGACGAGCGAGTCGACGCGGGCACGGACCTGCTCCATCTTCGCGAAATCGGCCATCTCGACGGTCCTGGCCAGCGCCTCGGGCGAGAGGTCCGGATCCGCTTCGGCCAGCATCATCTTCAGTAGCTTGCGGATGATGTCGGTCCAGCCGTCGTTCACCAGATCTTCTTCCTGATAGCCACCCGCAGTGAGGATCTGGAAGTTCTCCATCCTCTTCTCATGCCAGCCGGGCTCCAGGCTTGCGGCCCACTCCGGATCGGTCGGGCGGTTGGCCCTCACGTCGACCGAGGACGGCGTGCGCTGGAAGACGTAGAGATGCCCGGCGCTCTCGCCGAGATGAGGAATGCATTGCACCGCCGAGGCGCCGGTACCGATGATTCCGACTCGCTTGTCCCTGAGACCGGTGAGATCGCCGTTCGCGTCGCCGCCCGTGTAGTCGTAGTCCCAGCGGCTGGTGTGAAACGTGTGCCCCTTGAAGGTCTCCACGCCGGGGACGCCGGGGAGCTTCGGCTTCTGGAGAAAACCGTTGGCCAGGCAGATGAACCTGGCCTTGATCGCGTCGTCGCGATTGGTCGAGACGATCCAGCGCTCGCTGCCCGCCTCCCAGCGAACTTCCGTCACTTCGGTCTGGAAGCAGACGTCGCGGTAGAGATCGTACCTCTCGGCGATGGCCTTGCAGTGATCGAAGATCTCCGCGCCGCGGCTGTACTTCTCCCTGGGGACATATTCGAGCTCTTCGAGCAACGGCAGGTAGACGTACGACTCGATATCGCACGCGATGCCCGGATAACGGTTCCAGTACCAGGTACCGCCGAAGTCGCCGCCCTTCTCGATGATGCGGACGTTCTCGACGCCGGCCTCGCGCAGCCGCGTACCGGCCAGCAGACCGCCGAAGCCGCCGCCGATCACGACGACGTCGACCTCGTCCGTCAGCGGCTCGCGCTCGAAGCCCCTATCGACGTACGGGTCGTCGACGAAATGCGCGAAGCGGCCCCCGACCTCGACGTACTGCTCGTTGCCGTCGGTGCGCATCCGTTTGTCGCGCTCCGCGCGGTACTTCTCGCGGAGCGCGACAAACGGATGCGCACCGACGGCAACGAGCAGTACGT
>SPBQ01000023.1 GCA_004525875.1 Myxococcales bacterium | reverse complement strand
GTACGACGCCGAGGTGCTCACGGCCAGCAAGGAACTGTCGGAATACTTCGAGGCCGCCGTGGCCGCGCACAAGAGCCCGAAGGCCATCTCGAACTGGGTGATGGGCGATGTCATGCGCGTTGCCAACGAGCGTGCGGTGGAGTCGGAGCCCGATTTCTCCGACCTGCCCGTCTCACCGCAGAATCTCGCCGGCATGGTCGCGCTGATCGACGACGGCACGATCAGCGGAAAGATCGCCAAGACCATCTTCGACAAGATGGTCGAGACCGGCGACGACGCCAGGACGATCGTCGAGCGCGAGGGCCTCATCCAGGTCACCGACGAGGGCGCGATCGGCTCCATGATCGATGACATCCTCGCCGCCAACCCCGACAAGGTCGAGGAGTTCCGCGCCGGCAAGGACAAGCTGCTCGGGTTCTTCGTCGGCCAGGTGATGCAGGCCAGCGGCGGAAAGGCGAATCCGCAAGCCGTGAACAAGCTGCTCAGCGAGAAGCTGCAGGGCTAGCGCGCGCCAGGTCGAGCAGCGACAAGCCGCACCCTACGGAAGGTTGGTACCATCGGCCGCGAGCGCGCGCTCGGTCGCCCGCTTGCCTTCGCTGATCGCTTCGTCGGCTCGGTCGAAATCGAGCAGACCGAAATCCGCCAGCTGAGGCGCGACCAGCACGTCGGGCGGATCACCCGCCATGCGGCTGCGCGTGATGCGCACCTGCATGATGTTCACACTGTTCGCGATCACGTTGTAGATCGACGGCGGCGGTGCCTCGCGCTCTGAGGGCTCCTCGAGCCCGAGCCGCTTTCGCACGTCGGCCGCCAGCTCCTGCAGTCTCCCCTGGAAAGAGCCCGGCACCGCCTCGATCAACCGGGATGCTCTACGCAACGCGAGCCTGTCGTCCTCCGCGGCCTGCATGCGACGGCCGATCAGCGTCGTGTTGAGGTCGACGGCGATCACGATGTCCGCGCCCAGCGCCCGGCACACCGAGACCGGCATGGGGTTGACGAGCCCGCCGTCGACGAGCCAGCGATCGCCGATGTGGGCAGGCGTCAGCAAGCCGGGCAACGCGACCGAGGCTCGCAGGGCGTCGAATATCGGCCCTTCGCGAAGCCACACCTCCTGACCCGTGGAGAGATCCGTCGCCACGGCCGCATACGGCTTCGGCATGGATTCGATCGTCTGACTGCCGAACGTATCCTCGAGCGCGTCGAACACACGCTTTGCCTTGATGAGTCCGCCACGAAAGGCGAGATCGAAATAGCTCGCCAACTTCTGCCAGTCGAGTGCCCGGACCCAATCCTCGAACACGCCGGTGTTGCCGCCCGCGTACGCCGCGCCCACCACGGCCCCGATCGAGCTGCCAGCGACGATGTCGGGCCGCACGCCGGCCTCCTCGAGCGCGCGGATCACGCCGATGTGCGCCCAGCCGCGCGCAGCACCGCTGCCCAGTGCCAGTCCGATTCGTCGCTTCGACACGCTCATCTCGTCAGCCTGCAAGGTGAATGATATGACCTGACGCGTCCAGCGGCGCCTGCGGGAGTGGAGAACGTTTCAGGGCCCGCCAAAGCGCGAGCGCCAGGACTCGAGCTCGTCGGCGAGCAGCGCCTCGAGGTGACGGCGGTGCTCCTCCGGTACCGACGAACCGGCCGTCGGATTGACGATCTCGGCCACCGACGCCGGCACGTAGCGGGCCTCGTCCGAGACACCGATGAAGCGGCAGGCCGCCTGGAAGAGCGCGCGTGGCCGGGTCTCGACGTCGTCGAATCTGCCCACCAGCAGGTGTCCAGGCCTCAGCCGCGACGACCAGCGATCAATGCATTCGGCGTAGCGGGCACAGCGAAGCTGATAAGGGTCGCGAAAGAATGCGTGGAACTCTTCTTCGCTCACCTCGGCGAGCGGGCGGGAGCGATTGCGCGAGAGGTCTTTCTTGGCATGCGACCAGGCGCGCTCGACCGGGTCGCGCACCATCATGACGACCTTCACGTCCGGATTGAGGACGACGATATCGTCGATCACGTCTGCATCGATGACGGCATAGCTGGCCGTGGCCTCACCGCGGACCCTGGGCAGATAGGGGCGAAAGGTCCGCCGCAGGGCCATGGCCTGCTTGTAGAGGTAGTGGTCGGGGCGCTCGCGGAAGAAGTTCAGGTACCAGACGAGGTCGTCCGACTGAAACTTCGGGTGATCGGGCGTCTTGATGCGGCTGAAGTAGAAAATCTCCTTCGGCTCGGAAAGGAACACCTCCGGGTGCTCGCGCAGCATGGCGTGCAGCCACGTGGTGCCGGTGCGCTGCGGGCCGACGATGAGGAAGTCGGGGAAGCGCGAGACGTCGACATTCCCGGCCGGGACCCTCACGTGGCGCAGCCGCGCGCGCTGCTCGTCGGTGATCGGTCGTGCGGCCATGGACGTGGTCCGAAGATAGCGGATCGCGACACCACCAGAAAGTCGGCATACTCCGGCCCACGCAATGTCGGAGAACACCGAGAAGTCCGATCTGGTCACACGCGCTCAGCGCTTCGCCACCGAAGCCCACGAGCGCATCGACCACCGCCGCAAGTACAGCGATGAGCCCTACCAGATCCACCTCGCCGACGTGGCCCGTATCGTCGCATCGGTGACCGAGGACGAGGAGATGATCGCGGCCGCGTGGCTGCACGACGTGGTCGAGGACACGCAGGCTACGCTGGAGGACCTCGAGGGCGAATTCGGTGCGGGGGTGGCCGCGCTGGTGGAGGGCCTGACCGATGTCAGCCGGCCGGGCGACGGCAACCGCGCGGTGCGCAAGGCAATCGATCGGCGTCACAGCGCTGCCGCATCACCGCGAGCCAAGACCGTCAAGCTCGCCGACCTCATCGACAACTGTCAGGACATCACCGGCAACGACCCCGGCTTCGCGCGCGTGTTCCTGGCCGAGATGGCGAGCTTGCTCGAGGTGCTCGAGCAAGGCGACCGCGAGCTCTACCGCCGCGCGCGCAAGACCCACGCGAAGTGCTGCGAGCGACTGGGCCTCGAGGGCCTCATCCACGCCGACAGACCGGACGTCACCACCGAGCTCGAGCACTCCGAGCAGCATGTCTCGCGGCTGTTCGTCGAGGCGTTCACCGCCGGCCATATCGCGGCGCCGCTACGGTCGTTCGACGCTGTCCGCGACGCGGCCGAGATCGCATCGATCATGGACGAGGTGGGACTTGATGTCGCCGGTGTGCGCAAGGCCGGCGCTGTTGCCGGCTATCTGCGACGCGAAGACCTCGGCGGTGACCGGGCGCGCGAGGGCCATGCTGATACCGTCGCCGTCGCGGACATTGTCGGAACGTGCGGTGACCATGCGCGCGCGTTCTCCGCCGGTCAAGTCGTCGGCGGCCCCGCCTCGCTGTCCGACGTCATCCTCGTGCTGACCCGGCACGATCACTGCTTCGTCTCGCTGCTCGGCGAGGCGACCGGCGTGCTGGTGCGCGAGGATATCAACAATCCCGTAGTGCGCATGTGGTTATTCGGCATCATCACGATCGTCGAGTTGGCGCTCGGCCGGCGAATCCGCGCCATCTACGGCGAGGACGGCTGGCTCGAGCATTTGCCGGAGGCACGGATCGCGAAGGCCCGCGAGCTGCTGGCCGAACGCAGTCGACGTGACCGCGGTGGCGCGCTGCTCGACTGCCTGCAGCTACCCGACAAGGCACGGATCCTGATCGATGACGGCACGCTGCTCGACTGGCTCGGTACCGACAGCAGGAACGCGGCACGCAACGCGGTGAAGGACATCGTGTCGCTGCGCGATCACCTCGCCCATGCCCAGGACATCGTCTCGCACGACTGGACGCAGATCGCACGCATCGCCCATCGCGTAGAGGAGATCTGCGGCCTGCACACAGCGGCCGCGAATGGAGTGGCATCGCGTGGCTCCTAGAAGGCCAACCGCGCTGTTGCTCGCGGCGCTGATGTCCACCGCCGCCTGCGAGACGGTCTCCGAACCGGCTGCCCGTTACACCTGTCCCGACTGCAACGTCGTCCTCATTTCGATGGACACCCTGCGCGCCGACCACGTCAGCGCCTACGGCTACGAGCGATCGACGACGCCCAACATCGATGCCCTCGCCGAACGTGGTGTGCTGTTCGAGAACGCCATGAGCCAGTCCTCGTGGACACGGCCGGCTCATCTCTCGATGATGACCGGACTGTATCCGGTCGAGCACGGCGTGCGCGCACTCATCAACCGGCAGCGCCTGGCCGACTCGATCCCCACGCTGGCGGCCGAGATGAAGAGAGCGGGCTACGCGACGGCGGCCTTCACCGGCGGCGTGAATCTCGCCGCCGCTTACGGCTTCGACATCGGCTTCGACGTGTACCGCACCAACGGCAAGTACTTCCGCGACAACCTCGAGGACGTGCGATTCTGGCTCGGCGAGCACGCCGAGGAACGCTTCTTCCTCTTCGTTCACGGTTACGATCCGCACACGCCCTACCTCACCGATCCGGTCGATCGCATCGCTCTCGAGCTCCCCGAGCGCCCGCCGCGGCGCGGGCTGCGGCCGACGTGCAAGCGCAACGGGCGGCGCGCGGGTCGCGCCAAGCCGTTCGTCGACGAATACGACGGCGCGATTCATCGGGGCGATCGCTACGTGGGCAAGCTCGTCGACGAGCTCGACCAGCACGGCCTGCTCGATCGGACCGTCCTCCTCTTCACATCGGACCACGGCGAGGAGTTCCTGGAGCACGGGCGCTGCTTTCACCTGACAACGCTGTACCGCGAGGTTCTGCACGTGCCGCTGATCATCGTGGCGCCGGGGCTGGAGGCCAGCCGGGTCGAGCGCCTCGTGCCGGCGTCGGTCGCCGTCGGGCCTACCCTCCTCGAGATCGCCGGCGTGGAGGATCACGCGCTGGCGGGACCGTCGCTGTTCGATCCGCCCGGACCCGAGGGGCCGGTGGTGGTCAGCGAGACCGAGCGGCGCCGGCAGACGGCCCAAGGCCTGGGGCACTTGCGAACCCTGCGGACCGATGGCGAGACGCTCTTGCACCGGGTGACCGATGGGCGCTACGAGCGCTTCGACATCGTCACCGACCCGGGCGAGCACGATCCCCAGTCCGAGGGCGGTCGGCTCGAGCTTCTGGTAGCAACGCTGGAGCGCTGGCTCGATGCCCACCCGCCGCGCGTGATCGGCGAGACGGCGCCGGTGGATCCGGCGCTGGAGGAGCAGCTCAAGTCGCTCGGCTACGCGGACTAGCGGGGTGAGCCCCGCTCGATCGCGACCGGGGCGCTAGCCTCGGGATCGTAGCGCCGTCACCGCACCATACGTCGAGACGAGGTAAGGGACGACGTACGTCAGTCCGAGCTTCCACAGCACGATGGGCTTCTCGCCGAACAGCGCGTCGCCTTGATTGATGAGGTTGAGGATCGAGCCGACGACGACGGCGACGACCAGCGAGCTACGAACGACGGACGCTCGCGTGGCACACTGGAGTACGGACGGGCGCGCGTGCACTCAGGTCGACAGGATCGTCACGCAGCTGACCCCGGGGAAGCCGTAGACATGCGTGTAGCCAACCTTGGGTGAGTTCGGCACCTGATGGGCGCCGGCCCGGCCGCGTAGCTGCAAGCAGACCTCGTATACCTGGCGAACCCCCGATGCACCGATCGGCTCGCCGTTGGCCATCAAGCCGCCATCAGTGTTGATCGGGAGCTTGCCGCCGATCTCGGTCTCGCCATCGCGGATCAGCGCTTCCTGCTCTCCGTCCTTGCAAAAGCCGTTCTCGGCCATGTGCATGACCTCGTGGCCGACCTCGGTGTCCTGGATCTGCGCGACGTCGATATCCTCCGGCCCGACACCGGCCATCTCGTAGGCGTCGCTCGCCGCCTGTACCGTCGGGCTCGGTGCACTCCTGGCCGGAACGGAAGGGCTCAGCGTCTCGAACGATCCGTACTTGCGCGTCCGGAACACGTCGGCGCGGAGATAGATCGGGTGGGTAGTATAGCGCTTCGCGATGTCGGCGCGGCACAGCACCAGAGCGGCCGCACCCTCGCTCGGCGAGCAAAAGTGGTACTTGCGCAAGGGATCGCAGACCATCGGCGAGTGGGCGATCTCGTCATAGGAGATCGCCTTGCGCCGCCAGGCCGTCGGATTGAGGGCGCCGTTCTTGAAGGCCTTCACGGCCGTACGGTTGAGACAGTCCGCCGTGATGCCGTGGTCATGCATGTAGCGCTTCGTCTTCATGGCGAAGAACTGCGGATTCAGCGCCAGGCCGGTCTCCCCGTACCACTGCCCGAGCCCGATGCTCTCGAGCGTGTCGCCGACCGAGAACGCGCCGCGCGGATGCTTGTCGAGCCCGATCGCGATGCCGATGTCGCCGGCGCCCGCGAGGATGGCGTTGGCCGTCGTCAGCATGAGGTTGCCGCCCGTCGCGCAGCCGTTGTACGGCGTCGTGAACGGGATGCCCGTCAGCCCCATGTGCTTGATCATCGTGTCCGGCTGAAGGACCTCGAGGCTGCCCGCGCAGGCGAGCTGCACGTCGTTCCAGCCGATGCCGGCGTCCTCGAGGGCGCGCTCGGCCGCAACCACGCCCATCTCGATCGCAGACACGCCCTCGTGGCGTCCAAAGGGGTGCAGACCGATACCGATGACTGCGATGTCCATACGATCTCTCAGCTCAGGGATCGAGCGGCCGGAACGCGAACGTCATGAGCTCGGCGCCGTCCTCGCCGTCGGCAAACTTCTCGATGACGAGCTCCATATCCATGCCGATGCGCAAGCAATCGGCATCGTTCTCGGTCAGGCGCGCCTCGATGCGCACGCCTTCGGGCAGCTCGATGTAGCCGACGCCGAATGGAACGAAGCTCCTGACGTCCCCCGCATACGGCACGGGCGGTGGAAAGTTCTGAATCGTCCAGGTCCAGAGCGTTCCGCGTGCGCTGAGCGGGACCTCCCGGCAGTCGCTGCCCGGGCAAGCCGGGCAGCGCGTCTGCGCGGGGAACGTGACCTCGCCGCAATCCGCACACTTGCTGCCGATGAGCCGGGGCTCCTCGGACGGCCAGCTGAACAGACCTTCGGCGATCGGAATCTGACGGGCGGCGCTCACTGCGTGTTTCTCCTCGACCCCCGGCGTGCAGGAGTCGAGGAGAATTAGCGTCTGTCGGGGGCTCTCACAACTCGGTGCCCCCGCACGTCAGATCCGGTACGTGAAGTTGAAGTAGATGAAGTCGATGTCCTTGTCGGCGCCGAGGAACGCCGGCGTGTTCGCAGCCTGATCGATGAATTTACCGGCGAAGAAGTGACTGTAGCCGAACTGCGAGACGAAGTGTCTGCCCCACCCCTTGGTCAGGATCAGATCGATCTCGCCGCCAACGTCGGAGGAGCTGCCGGCGGCTCCGGGCCGTAGCACACCACCGCCGGCGTTGTAGACGGCATCGTCCGTCGAGGCCCGCCAGAAGTAGTGCCCCTCCAGCCGAGCCTTCACGTCGAAGAAGGTATTGACCATTCCCGTGAGGCTCGTATCGATCACGTTCTGGCGGCCGATCGCGTCGATCTTGCCGAGATAGGCGTGACCGAGAGGGAACAGCTGGTTGAACGTCTCGACCTTGTCGTCGCCCGGCGTATCGTCGCCACTCGCATATCCGAAACCGAGCTCCACCTTCGGCACCCGCTTGAGCACCTCGAACGGCACACCGACGAAGCCGGCGAACATGAACGCGTTGATGTTCGCGCCGCCGACATCGCCGAACTGGTAGGCGAACTCACCGTCATAATAGAACGTGCTGGTCGCGATGTTGCCCCACGTGCGTCCACCCATCGTCTGGCGGTTCTCATCGCCGGTAGTCCCGTTGAAAGTAACATCGTCGCTCAGAAGACTGAGCCAGTAGACATCGAAACCGTCGACCCACTGCACGTCCTTCATGGTGTTGTAGATGCCGAAGAACTGGTTGCCCGAGGACGGATTGAACGCGTACTTCTTCACGCGAACCGGTCGAGACCAGAACGCCTTCGAGTAGAAGCGCTTGGAGCGGAGAATAAAGTTGGCCCCGTCGAACGTGCGCCGGACGTTCGCCCAGTCGAGCGGGCTGACCAGTCGTTGCCGACCTTCGAGAAGCTCCTCGCGCCCGCCGCGTACGCGGAGGTCGATCTTGTCGGTCGGGATCGGGAGCTTGGCCTCGATCCAGCCGTCCTGCAGATCGATCTGGTCGACATAGAATGGCGTGGTGCCGCCCTGCAGATCGCGATCGGTCGACAGCGCACTCTTGCCCATCAGGAAGATCCGGAACGTCTCGCCGAGGTGAAAGTCCCCGTGGAACATGATCCGGGACAGCAAGAACTCGTCGTCGTCCTTGTCGTTCGGAGCCGCACCCTGGACTCCGAAGTTGAACTTCCTCCAGATCTCCGGACGCAGGCGCCACTGGGCGCCGAAGCTGGCCCAGTACCGACCGTCCTTCGACATCGGCACGTACTTGATGGGATCGAAGAAGTCCTTCTTCTCCACACCGCGAAGGACCGACCAGTCCTCCTTCCACGGCAGAACATTGTACTCCGGCCGCGGCGGCGGCTCGGCCTGAGCTACCCCGGACGCGGCCAGCAGCAACGTCGTGATTCCCGCGGCCCAGAGCGCCCTCGAGGCGCATCGGCTCACCACCGAACGAACGTTAGCGTTCCTGTAACTGGTCATGAACCCCCCTTACAGAAATCCGAAGCCTGGCTGCCTCCCCGGCAGCCCTGGTTGTTATCCATACGCCGTGAACTTCCAAGGAGCGGATTGGAGGCTTGCTCGTGAACACGCGACGTGGACGCGCGAGACGAAAAAGGCCGGCGACGCGTAGTGCGCCGCCGGCCCCTGGCAGTAATCAATCGTGCGCCGTCCGATCAGTCGTAGATGATAACCGAGCGGATGACCTCGCCTTCGAGCATCGCGCGGAACGCGTCGTTGACCTCCTCGAGCTTGATCCTTCGCGAGACCATCTTCTCGAGGTTGATGTCGCCTTTCTTGGCGAACTCGACGAGCTTCGCGAAGTCCTGCTTGACATTGGCCGATCCGTACATCGTGCCAACGATGGTCTTGTTCTGCAGAGCCACCAGTGCACCGGGGACCGTCGTCTCGGAGTCCATCTTCGGTATTCCGACCCAGCAGCATACGCCACCGGGCCGCGTCCATTCGTAAGCCTGCCGCTGCAGGTCCGGGTGGCCGACGACCTCGAAGACGTAGTCGGCGCCGCGGCCCTCGGTGATCCCCTGCAGGAACTCCAAAACGTTCACCTCGGAAGGATCGACGCTGTGAGTCGCGCCCAGCTCTTCGGCGTCCTTGCGTCGCTGCGGATTGAGATCGACGGCGACTATGTTCTGAGCCTTGGCGATCTTGCATCCCTGGACGGCCGCGAGACCAACCCCGCCGCAACCGATCACGACGGCCGTGGAGCCCTCGCTGACCTTCGCTGCGAACAGGGCAGCACCGACCCCGGTGGTGACGCCGCAGCCGATGAGCGCGGCCTGATCGAGCGGGAAGTCGTTCGGGATCTTCACGATCGCCGCCTCGCTGACGATCGTTTCCTCGGCGAAGCCGGCCAGACCACCCACGACGCCCAGGGTCTTCGAACCGTCGGGACGGGTGAAGGGCATACACGACAGCCCGATCGCCAGCGACTGCTCGCAGACGAAGGCCTGGCCGTTGCGGCAGTAGAAACACTCGCCGCAGGTGGGCACGAAGCTTCCGATGACGTGGTCGCCGACGGAGAACTCCTTGACACCCTCACCGACCGCCGCGACGACGCCGGCGCCCTCGTGCCCGAGCACGACGGGAGGCGGCAGCGGCAACGTCCCGTTCCAGATGGACACGTCCGAGTGGCACACGCCGCACGCGCCCCACTTCACATGGACCTGGCCCGCGGCCGGCGCGTCGAGCGTAACTTCTTCAATGACAAGGGGTTTCTCGTTCTCGACGAAGATTGCTGCTTTCATGGGTCTCCAATTATCGGCTCAGCCGAGCCGTTGGAAGCGCCCCTGCCCCCTCAACGGCGGGTGCAAGCCCCTTTCCGAGCAGGGCTTTTCGAGAGTGCCGTGATCGCGCGCCTGCGGACGCGAGAGGCCTCGTCAAGCCGGCCCCCAGGGATCGTAAGTGCCGAATGTCCAGACGTGACCTTCCGGGTCGCGGCATGAGTAGCCACGGCCACCATAGTCCTCGTCGACGATATCGATGACGATTGCGGCACCGGCCGCTACGGCGCGCTCGTAGTGCGCATCGGCGTCGAAAACGATGACGTAGACGCTCTGGGTGACGACGCCGCCGGCGTCGGCCGGCGGCTCGACGAGCCGGCCGAACGCGTCCTCGCGTGCCGTGCCGAGCATGATCATGCCGTTACCAAAGACCAGCTGGGCATGCTCGATCGTGCCGTTCTCGCCCGGCACGACCAGATGACGCTCGAAGCCGAAGGCCTCGCACAACCAGTCGATCGCGGCCGCGGCGTCGCGATAGCGCATCGTGCAGATCACATGCGCGCCCGGATGACTCATGCGACTCATGGCAGTCACCTCCTGGGGAGCCCAGGACCGAGTGGAGCGCCCGATCGGCCCTAGGGCAAGGGCCCGACCCCTTGCCGTGCCGACGCTACACCGTGTTGCCGATCCGCAACGGATCACCCCGGCCAGCGGCCGAAAAGCCCACGCGGGCCGTCGTCGTGCAGGTGGCACGGCTCCTGCTCTTCCCTGTTCACGGCCGCGCGATGGCGGCCGCTCCATCAAGACAGGAGGCAACGCAATGAACCTGAAGAAACTCGCTCTGTTCGTGATCCTCGCCGCTTTCACCGCCTACACGGTCTGGGTGATCGTCAACAGCGGCAGCCTGACGGAGGTGATCGCCGTGTTCTCGGGGAATCCATGGCCGCTCCAGGTGACGATCGATCTCGCGCTGGCGCTGTCGCTGGTCTCGGTGTGGGTCTGGAACGACGCGCGCAGTCGCGGTGTCAATCCGCTGCCGTGGTTGATCGCGACCTGCTTCGTGGGGTCGATCGCCCCGCTCGCGTATCTGCTACTGCGGCCAGAGGCGCCGATCGACGTCCGGGACCACGCGCGACACGCGCACGCGGCCTCAGTCGCCTGACCAGCGTGAAAGGCTGGCTACCTCGGGCGCTCTGCCGCCGGACAGCGGACCGGTCACGCCTCGTTCGAATCGTCGACGCCATACTTGCGCATCAGGCGGTACAGCGTCGCGCGGTCGATGCCGAGGGCACGCGCCGCCTCAGTGCGCACGCCAGCCGCCTCGGTGAGTGCGCCCCGGATGCGCTCGGCGGCGGCCGCGTCGAGGAACTCACGCAGACCACCGCCGGCAGCCGGGCGTGTCCCGTCGTCGGGGGCGGGATCGCCGACCGCAGCGTCTTCGTCGATGAGCAAGTCCGCGATCTCGATCGTGTCGCCACGCGCCAGCACCACACCACGCTCGATGGCGTTCTCCAGCTCGCGAACGTTGCCCGGCCACCGATGGCGCGTGAGGTACGCCTCGACGTCCGCGCTCCAGACCAGACCGGGCCTTTCCATCTCCTCGGTCCAGCGCGCGAGGAAGTGCCGCGCAAGCGGGATCACGTCCTCGGGCCGCGCGCGAAGCGGCGGCAGCAGGATCGGAATCACTGCCAGCCTGAAGTAGAGATCCTCACGGAACTTGCCCTCACGTACGTCGGCGCGCAGGTCGCGGTTGGTCGCGGCCACCACGCGCACGTCGGTCGCGATCTGCGACGAACCGCCGACGCGCCGGACCTGTTTCTCCTGCAATACACGAAGCAGCTTGGCCTGGAACTCGAGGTCGATGTCACCGATCTCGTCGAGAAACAGCGTCCCGTACGCGGCTTCCTCGAACAGTCCCTTGCGCGTGGAAGCAGCACCGGTGAATGCGCCCTTCTCGTGGCCGAAGAGCTCCGACTCGAGCACGCCGGCCGCCAGTGCCTTGCAGTTGACGGCGACAAACGGGCCGCCGACGCGGTCGCTGTGGTAGTGGACCGAGCGAGCGACGAGTTCCTTGCCCGTGCCGCTCTCCCCCGCGATCAGCACCGTGCTCGGGCTGCGGGCCGCGCGGCGCGCCAGGTCGAGCGCCGCGCGCATCGCCCCGCTCTCCGCGACGATACGCTCGAGCGCGTAACGGCTGCGGACCCCGGCTCGTCGATAGCGGTTCTCGCGGTCCAGCCGCGTCAGGTCGAGCGCTCGCTTGACCAGCGCCTTCATCTCGTCGTTGTCGAACGGCTTCTGGATGTAATCGAACGCCCCCTCGCGCATCGCCGTGATAGCGGTCGACACGGTGGCGTTAGCCGTCATGAGGATCACGACGATCGCCGGGTCGGTCTCGCGCACACGCTTCAGAACCTCCAAACCGTCGCAGCCCGGCATACGAAGGTCGGTAACCAGCAGATCGAAGCTCCCCTCGAGAAGCGATTCCAGCAGGCCGGCCGGATCGGTGAACGGAGCGACCTCGTAGCCCTCACGGCCCAGCATCATCGAGAGGACGTCCACCATGTTGGGCTCGTCGTCAAGGACCGCGATGCGGGGCTTCATGTCGCCGGCCAGATCTTCGAGCCTTTTTTCGCCACCAAGGCCACGGGAACGGGACTCGGTCTGCCGATGGCGGCGCGAATCGTGGAGGCGCACGGCGGTTGTCTCGAACTCGTGCCGGGCGCCGGTGCCGGCGGCAATGGCCGCGGTGCATGCTTCCGGATCAGCTTGCCGGTTCAGGCTCAGCCGCGCATGCCGGGGG
>SPBQ01000441.1 GCA_004525875.1 Myxococcales bacterium | reverse complement strand
CCGTGTAGCCGAGCGCCTTGGCATCGGCGACTCCGTAGACGTCGCTCAAGGCGAGCTTGCAGCCGATCTCGAACGTGCCGAAGAAGCCGGGTGCGGCCGGCGCGGCGACGACGAAGGCAACCAGCGCCATCACGGTAACGCCGCCCTGGAAGAACGGGACGTCGATGTCGGCGACCCAGAACCCGAACGAGAAGCTCATGGCGATGAGGAACCAGATATAGAACGACCAGAGCACCGCCCGCACCAAGACGCTCACGTCGCCGATCACGGCGAGGTCATCGAGAAACCGATGTTCCATCGCGGCGATCTTACCGCCAATGTTCTCCGGCAGCGCGGCCCAGATGCGGTCGATGACCGGTAAGAGTCGTTCTCGCTGTAAGTGAACGAGCACGAGGCCCCCGACCATCACTATCAGCAGCACGCCGGCGGTCCAGATCGCCGCGGTCACCTCTTCAGGGACGCTGACGACCGTCACCATCCACATCGAGATCACGACGAGGGCCATGAGGTCCAGCACTCGTTCGAGAACCGCGGTGGCCAGTACCGTGGCCACCGGGATGCCGGCGCGCACACTGAGCAGCAGCGGCCGCGCGATCTCGCCAGCGCGCAGCGGCAACAGCATATTGGCCATGAAGCCGATCGCGTTCGCCGAGAAGATCGGCATGATCGGAAGCGACCGCCCCGTGGCCTGTTCGAGCAAGAGCTTCCAGCGCTGCGCGCGCACGAACAGCACATACACCCCGACAATGACGACTGTCGGTAGCCAGGTGTAGTCGGCGATCGCGAGTTGCTCGGTCAGCTCCTGCCAGCTGATCCCACGAACCGAGTAGTAGAGAAGGACGACAGAGAGCCCCAGACCGATCGTGATCTGGATTCCGCGTCTGGTCGCCGTGGAAATTGCCACCGAGCGCCCTGAACGACGGGCTCAGGTCCGGAAGCGCGAGGGCGGCGGGTCGGGAATCTCGGCGTCGGGATGGAGCTTCTTGGCGCGCTCCAGGAGCGCCTCTTCTGACTCAGGGATGTCCGGGTCCGGAATGCAGCAATCCACGGGGCAGACGGCCGCGCACTGCTCCTCGTCGAAGAAGCCGACGCATTCCGTGCACTTCTCTGGCACGATGTAGTAGATGTCCTCGCTGATCGCGTCGCGCATCTCGCCGTCCAGCTCCCACTCCATGGCGCCCTCGTAGATTGCCGTGTTAGGACACTCCGGCTCACACGCGCCGCAGTTGATACACTCTTCCGTAATCTTGGTCGCCATGCGGGCGTCGAGCCTGCCACACGGCTCGGTCGTAGTAAAGTGGAGCGGGGCGGCCCGGCGGCGCGAATGCTTGACATGACTGGGGGTTTCCCGACACCTTGCGCAGAGCCCCGGCTCGTTTCCAACGTGACCATCGCCGCATCGAAGACCTTGCGCGTCCCCGTCGGCATGGACCTCGTCTCCGACGAGCTTGCGCGCGTCGAGGAGCGCATCACCGAGGTCATCGGCTCACGTGAGCCGCTCCTCACCGAGATTTCCGATTACCTGATCAATGCCGGCGGCAAGCGTGTGCGTCCCGCGGTGTCGATGCTCGTATTCCGCGCCTGCGGTGGCACCGACGTCACCGATATGGTGGACCTCTCGGTCTCCCTCGAGCTGATCCACACGGCAACGCTGTTGCACGACGACATCATCGATTCGAACGACACGCGCCGCGGCAAAGCCGCCGCCCCGTTACGCTACGGTATCCCCGGCACGCTGGTCACCGGAGACTTCCTCTTCAGCCGCGCATTCCAGATCTGTGGACGCTTCGACGAGCGCATCGTCGAGTGGGCGGCCGACGCCTGCGTCAAACTCACAGAGGGCGAGGTCATGCAGGGGCGCTTCCGCCGCAATGTCGATGTTCGCGAGGAGCACTACCTCGAGATCGTCGAGCGCAAGACCGCATCGCTGTTCTCAGTCGGCGCGAGGATCGCCGCCCACCTCGCCGGCATGCAGCCCGGATCGGCGGACCGGTTCGCGGAGTGTGGACGTCGGATCGGGATTGCGTTCCAGATGATTGACGACGTGCTCGACATCGAGGGGGACGCCGGAAAGACGGGCAAGCGCATCGGGACCGACCTCCTCGACGGCAATCCGTCACTGCCGATCGTCTGGGGCATGAACCTGGCCCCCGTGCGCGCGGCCTTCACCTGCGACGACCCGGACCCTGACCTCGTCGACGCGGCGATCGCGGCACTTCGCAGCGCCGGCATCGGAGGCCGGGCGCGCCGGAGCGCGATCAAGCATGCCCAGGCCGCCGTCGGAAGCCTCGATGAGCTCCCACCGTCAGACTACCGTGACGCGCTCGCACGCTTCATCTCCGAGCTCGTCGACCGCGAGCTCTGATCGGGTACGCGCGCCCGCACACTTCAGCGAAAGGGGTTGGTTCTGACGAGGCGGTACAGCGACGCGCGCGTCTGCGGTCG
This sequence comes from Myxococcales bacterium, assembly GCA_004525875.1. The sequence goes on along the minus strand of SPBQ01000441.1, from coordinate 611 downwards.
GACGACCAGCATCACTAGCGACAATCCGCAGTAGATCCAGATGAACGCGTCCCGGACGATCGGCTCGGGCCATGCGAGCTGGATCGAGAAGAGAACGAGCAGGGCCAAGGCTTCCCGTATTCCGAACCGCATATCGGCCAGGATCACGATCGCGAACAGTGACTGTGCGGAGGTCAACAAGATCTCGCGCGCCTGCCGCTCTTCGAGAACCATGCCGAGCAGACCGCCGCGCGACGCCGAGTAGGCCAGCGGCAGCATTCCGATCAGCAGCGTCCACTGGTTCACCTTCGATGAGAGCAACGCCGAGAAGGCGATCGTCGGCTTGAGCCGCAACGAGAACAGTATCGCGACGATGAACTCCGGCGATTCCGAGGCCAGCGGTGCGAGCCACTGCACCAGCAAGAACTGGTCGACACCGAACTCCTGCCCGATGTCGAGCAGCGCCTCGGCGAACGGTTCGGAAGCAATGAAGATCGTGAAGCCGGCTACGACGAACAGGCCGAATGTCACGGCCCGGCGCATCGGCCGCGAGAGCGAGGCAATGAGCTCGGCGGAGCCCTCCAGATGTGGTTCCTCCACTTCGCCGCGCGCGACCGCGTACATGTACGCGG
>SPBQ01000050.1 GCA_004525875.1 Myxococcales bacterium | reverse complement strand
CCGCCAAGCGCTGTTCAATCTGCTCAGCAACGCCGCCAAGTTCACCGAGGAAGGGGTCATCACACTCGTCGCTAGCAAGACGGAGCAAGGCGGCGTCGATATGGTCGAGTTCGCCATTGGCGACACCGGCATCGGAATTCCGCCCGACAAGCTCGACAAGATCTTCGAGGAGTTCAGTCAGGCCGACGAGACGACGACACGCAACTACGGCGGCACCGACCTCGGTCTCGCCATCACGAAACGCTTCTGCCAGATGATGGGCGGAGACGTCAGTGTCGACAGCACCGTGGGCAAGGGATCGACGTTCACGATCCGGCTCCCGCTACGCGGTCTGGACGCGCCGGCCGATGCGGACGCTGCTGCCGGTGCGGACGCTGCGAAGTCGGTGGCCGTCGAGACAGCACCCGCCGATGGTACGCGGACGGTTCTGGTGGTCGATGATGATCCCAACGCTCTCGATCTGCTGGGACGTTCGCTGCGGGCGGAGGGTTTCCGCGTGGAGACGACCAGCGACGGCCGGGAGGCCATCAGCCGTGCGAGATCCCTGCAGCCGAGCGCGATCACACTCGACGTCCTCATGCCGGGGATGGACGGCTGGGCCGTGCTGCGGGCGCTGAAGGCGGATCCCGATACGCGCGACATCCCCGTCATCATGGTGACTATGACCGACGACAAGGCCCTCGGCGCGACGCTCGGTGCCACCGACTTCCTGACCAAGCCGATCGAGCGCCGGCAACTGATCGCGGTCATAGAGCGCTACACTCCGAAGGCCGGTGAGAAGAGCGTGCTGGTCGTCGACGACAGTCCCGCAGTGCGCGAGGTCGTCAGACATGCGCTGGAACAGGAAGGGTGGACGGTCGGCGAAGCGGACAATGGCAGGGCGGGCCTGGCCCGCCTCGCCGAGACGAGGCCCTCGCTGATCCTGCTCGATCTCATGATGCCGCTGATGGACGGCTTCGAGTTCGTGATGGAAGTGCGCAAGCGCGAGGATTGGCGTTCGATTCCGATCGTGGTGGTCACGGCGAAGGACATCACGGAGGAGGATCGCCGCCGTCTCAACGGCGATGTGGCGGCGCTCATCGAGAAGCGCGGGCTCGGCACCGACGATCTGCTCGGACAGATTCGCGAGCTCCTCACCGCCACCAGTAGGGCGCAGCCGATGCGTCGCTAGGGCTACGCCCGGACCGCCGGCAGCGGGATCTCGATCACGCAGCGAATGCCGGTCTTCTCGAAGGTGAGCCGTACGGTGCCCTCCAGCTCGTAGGGCATCGTGCGCTCGATCTGGCTCAGGCCGAAGCTTCGGGGGCCAGGCGTGTCGGCCAGAGGCCCACCGCTCTCCTTCCATACGACAGATAGCTGCCGCTCACCGATGTGATCCGATAGCGTCCACGCCAGATCCACGCGCCCGTCGTCGCTCGACAGTGCACCATGCTTGGTAGCGTTCGTCGCGAGCTCGTGCAGAGCCAGGCCGAGCGGACGCACGGCGTCGGCCGGCACGTCGACCCGCGGTCCGGACGCGTGGACGCTGTCTCGCGTCGAGCCGTACGGTGAAACGGTAAGCGCGACCAGGTCGGCCAGGTCGAGCGGGCCCCATTTCGTGCGCGCCAGCGCTTCGTGGATGGCGGCCAGCGCTTGGATGCGGCCGCGGAATGCGCTCTCGAACGCCGGCCACGACGGCGAGCTCGCGAGAGTCTGGTCAGCGACTGCCTGGACGGTCGCCAGCGTATTCTTCACGCGATGATCGAGCTCACGATTCGCGACGATTGCCTCCCTGACCCGTACTCGCGCCGCCTGCCACAGCCCGACGCTCGCCGCGAACACGATCGTGAAGGCGACGCTGACCGGCAGCATGAGCGTCGCCAGATCCGAGCGCGAGCGCGCGAGTAGATCGCCCGTGGGCGCGACGACGATCCGCCAGTCGGTATCGTAGAATTCAGCCGTCCGGACCTCGCGCGGGCTCGCGTCGCCGTCCTGTCGCCGCTCGCCGTAGATGAGCTCCTCGCCGTCGAAGACGGCGAGGTCGAAGCCGCGGTCGCGAACGTCCGCAACCATGGGCTCGAAAAAGTCATGTACCCGAGAGACGCCCCCGATGAACCCGCCGAACTCATCCCCAAGATACAGCGGGACATAGACAAGAATTCCGATGCCGCCCTGGACGAGCTCGACGGAGCGAGTCACCGTCACCTGTCGGCGATCCCGCGCGACCTCGAGCGCCGTCCGGCGTCGTTGTTCGAACCCCAAGTTCACACCCCGGGCCGCTTCGTTCCCTTCGAGCGGGACGATCCAGCGCACGTGGAACGAAGGATCGACCCACCCGATCGCCTGGTACGCCGCGGAGTGCTCGACCAGTAGCTTCGCGTCAGCCTCCCACTCCGACCGCGATATGCCGCCGCCCCGTCGCCAGCGCTCGGCCATGCGTACCAGTGCGAGGACCTGGGGCTCGAGTGCCTCGGAAATATCGTTCACCAAGGCATCGGCCTCCAGTGCCGTCCATCCCTCCATCTGCTCGCGCTCGTACTCCACCTGACGGTGAAAGAGCCGGATGCTGACGGCTATGCCGAGCACCGCGACGGCTAGCGACAAGCTCAGTGCAGGCCAGCTCCGCGAGTGCCGATGCGTGCGCTTGTGATTCTCTGTTCGGGCCAACCCCATTCGCCTGTCGCGCGTCATCCCCTGACCCAGGTGATCACTTTCAAGCCTCCGAAGACCATCTCTGTTCGTCCATGGATCTTTCCAATCTTCCTCAAGACGTTGGGCGTGTCCACGGTAGGGGGCGGCTGAGGGCGCTTCTCTGGACCATCGCACCCCGCCAGGCTCCGCGAGCCCACTCGGAGGAGAGCTGTCACTCGGGAAGACATGTCACCGGGTCTGATCATCTTCGCAGTGATCGTCATCGCGCTCTGGATGTTCGCCGCGATCTACAGCGAGGAGGCGGCAGACATCTTCGTTGCTCCTCCGAACGCTCGAGATCCGTTCCAAGAGCTGGCTCAACTACTTCTACAACCCGCCCTGAGGGCGCATCCCGGCCGGCACGATGATGCACGCCGTCGCGGCAGCATGCAGCGCAACACCATCGGGCGCGTCCGGCAGCTTCATGCAACCGATCGCCCGGCAGCATGACCCTCCGTGCTTCGCATCCACGCAGATACCGTGGCCGCATCGCGTTCGTCGCTATGCGAGCCCGGTGAAGAGATTCCGACCCGCCGTCGTGAACGTGCCCGTGATGCAAGGCGGAGATCGAGCGTCACGGCGATGGCGAGATGAGCGATGTTCGTTCGTGAGGCCGTCGAACAGATGCTTGTGACAGTCAGATCGCAGGCGGATATTCGATTTGCCGAATACGGCAAGGAGGTATCGGGCGATGGTAGGAAGCACAAGGATAGGTCGTATCGCGAACGATCCCCCGGCAGCGATGGAGTTCGCCGCCGCGATGACGAACTACATCAAGGAGAACTACAACAAGACGGCGCAATGCTGGCTACGCATGGGCGGACCCACCGGCCAGGTCGTGTGGCAGATCAACTTCGAGAACATGACGGCCCTCGAGAAGTTCAACGAGAAGATTCTCGAAGATACGGAGTACTGGTCCAAGGTTCACACTGCTCAAGAGCGGCATCTGTTCGATGCCGCAGCATTCGAAGACGGGATCTGGCGCCAGCTGGTGTGACCGCCAGGCGCTGAGGGCGTCTCGCACCCGCAACGTTTGGAAGGACAGGTCGGTGGCCCGTCCTCGACCGGCTTCGGGCCGGCGGCCGGGCTACCGCGTCTTCGCCTCGTAGACAGCGGGATCGAGGCGTCGATCGTCGCGAGCGCCGTCGCCATCTGGGATATCTTCAGCATCGTATCGGAGGACGACCTACGGCCGTGGTACGCCGATCGCCTGCGGCACGTGCATCGCAAGACACTGAATTTGGCCACGCTGACCTACGCGATCGATCGCGACGACCTGTGGGACGACACCGGACAGCGCTGGGTGCAGGAGGGACCCGTAACCAAGCGGCCCTGGTGCGGTAGCTCGCTGCGCTACTTCGACGACAAGAAACGCACCGAGGTCTCGCTCTGGATGCAGATCGGCTGGTGGGACAAGCCGAACGTGTTCCAGATGCGCGAGGCGTCGCACAAGGCCGCGCTCAAGAAACTCTTCGAGGACTGGGACGCCGACGTACGAGCGCTGTTCCCGGGCCTTGCGGAGAACGCGCTGTGGACGTTGCGCTCCTTCGGCCCCGCCACGTTGATCGAGACGCCGGGCAACGTCGGCCGTTCGCTGGTCGACATCGAAGCGGAGGGCGTGGATGGGCTGTACCTGGTCGGCGAGCGGACCAGCGCCGCGAAGATCATGGGCGTCTACGGCTCGGCACAGACCGCGCTCGCGGCTTGCGATCGGATTCTTACCACGCTGGAGGGGATGGTGTCGGTAACACGTCGGAGTGCTCCGGAGGCGGCGGGGGCATAGCGGGGCGAGTGGCGCGCGGCTCGACAACATCCAAAATATGAACAGCCCACGGCTCGATGAACCAGAGGCCGTTTCTCAGTTCCTGCAACTGACTCCGTCAGCCTTCGAATTGAAGGCGCACTCTGCCGGCGCGACCGTGGTCTCGTCGCATTCTCGACCCGCGCCGTCGCCCACCGCGTGCCGATCTGTCGCTCGCGCTCGCAACGTCGACTGCGATCGCGACGCTTTCCGGCTGCGCTCCCCCTACACGCACGGCAGCCTGGTTGCTCGGGCGCGTTGACGCGGTCGCGCAGACGCCATGGCCTGTGCCACGCGTGCAGAGGGGGAGAGGATGATCCGGAAGAGCTTTGCAGGTGCTGTGCTGGTCGGGGCGCTCGTTTCCATGACCGCCTGCTCGACGCACACCAGGGTCCGCATGCCGCCGCGCCTGGACCTGCGCAGCCTGGGCTCCATCGGCATGCTCGAGTTTTCACCGAGCTCCGGCGGGCAGCTCAACGTGGAGGCCTCGCGCGAGCTCGTGGCCGTCGTGCACTCGGCGCAGCCGGGTGTCCCGACCCTCGAGCTGGGCGCAGAGCAACAGATCCTCGCGTCGCTCGGTCATCACACGATGGATGCCGAGGCCGTGCGCGCGATCGGCAAGAAGCACCACGTCGACGTGCTCCTCGTCGGTACGCTCGACGCGCGTCGCATCAAGCCGAGCATTCGACTGGGTCGCGACACTGAGTCGGTCAGCGCGTCGGCCGAGATCGAAGGAGCCCTGACGATGCGGAGGTATGACACGCGAAGCGGGGCAACGCTCTGGTCGGCCGCGTCGCGTGGCAGCGAACGGCTCGCGAGCATTCACGTGGCCGGCGGCGGGCTCGCGGGGATCGGTGCGTACGACCCGCAGGGAGCGGAGAGTCGAATGGTGCGGGGTCTCGTGTACCGCGCCACGGATGATTTCCGACCGTACTGGGTGAGGCAGTAGCCGCCGCGCGTCAGCGCACCTCGTACTCGTGGAGTCCGCCTTCGCCGTGTAGTTTCGCGTAGGTGGCGAAATCGCCCGGAAACAAGAACGGCGCTCGCCCCGCAGCGTTCATGTAGTAGCTGCTGCACGAGCCGTTGCCCCATGAGTACCGCGGGAACTGCGTATCCATCCACTCGTTGTAGGCGCGATGCACCTCGGGCTTCACGGCGATGGCGCGGGCAGCGGCCACCTCCTTCTCGACGAGCAGGCCCACGATGCTCTCCACGTTCCTTTCGACCGTGATGAAGTAGGGGACGTTCAGGACCATGCCGTTGGGACCGACGGCGAAGAAGTAGTTCGGGAAGCCCGGAGTGGCGATTCCCTTGTGCGCCATGGGTGCATCCGCCATCTGTTCTGCCAACGTTCTGCCGTTCTCTCCGATGACGTTGATGCGATCGAAGTCGAGAACCTTGTAGCCCGTGCAGTAGATGATCACGTCGACATCGATCTCGCGGCCGTCGGCGGCCGTGATGCCCTGCGGGCGTACCCGGGCCAGCCCCTCCGGCACAAGCTCCACGTGATCGAGCATGAGTGCGGGATAGAAATCGTCGGAGACCAGGGCGCGCTTGCAACCGAAGCGGCTGGTCGGCGTCAGCTCCCTGCGCATCTCCGGGTCGGGGATCGCCGAGTCGATGAACTTCCGCGCACGCTTTTCGAAGTCGTCCATCCGCTTGTTGCCGAGCGTGACGGCGGGGTGGACGAAGCCCATCAGGAAGCGCTGGAATCGCTGGGTCATTCGCACGAGCACCGGAAAGCGCCGAAACCGCGCGCGCTTCGACTCCGAGTACGGCTTGCGTCCGCGCGGCATGATCCAGTTGGCCGATCGCTGCAGCACGGTGAGGTGCTCGGCGATCCTGGCCACCTCCGGGACGATCTGAACGGCGCTCGCGGCCGAGCCGACGATCGCGATCCGCTTTCCCTTCAGCTCGACGTCGTGGTGCCAGCGAGTGCCGTGGAAGCTCGGCCCCTCGAAGCTGTCCATGCCGGGCACGTCCGGATACAAGGGCGTGTGCTGGTTGCCCATCGCGTTGATGACGACGTCGCACTCGAAGATCTCACCGCCCTCACTCTCCAGCTGCCAGACCCCGTCGCCCTGATAGAGCGCACTCGCGATGCGCGTGTTAAGCCGGACATGCGGCATGAGTCCGAACTCCTCCGCGCACGTTTGCAGATAGGCCTCGATCTCCGGTTGCTCGGCGAAGCTCGCCGTCCAGTCGGGGTTGGGGCGGTAGGAGAACGTGTAGGAGTGAGCCCAGACGTCGCAGGCCAGGCCTGGGTAGGTGAGGATGTGCCACGTGCCCCCTACCGCGTCGGTCGCTTCATAGAGCGTGAAGCTCGTGAAGCCCTGGGCGAGCAGCTCGTGCCCGGCGGCGAGGCCGGCCGGGCCGGCGCCGATGATGGCAATGCGTAGCGAGTCGTGGTTGTCCAATGAGGAGTGCTCTCCGAAAGATTTAGCCGCGAAGTCTGCCACATGAAGGCGTCCGGCGCGAGAAGCGGGTGTTGTGGGCCGACTCGCCGGTCGACGTGACGATGCGCAGGAGATGGCACGTTATTCCGACCCTGCATCGGTCTCTCGGATTTCTGGACGTGTCAGTCCAAAACATGTATCCACTCTCGACGGCTATCTGCCCGACCGTCGGCGTGGGTGGTCGCTACGAGGATGGCACGACCGAGAGAATTCGACGAGGACGAGGCGGTCGACGCGGCGTTGACTGTCTTCTGGGAGAAAGGCTACGCCGCCACGTCGCTGTCGGATCTGCTACCGGCAATGGGGCTTAGCAAGAGCAGTTTCTACGAGAGCTTCGGCAGCAAGCAGGAGCTGTTCGTGCGGACCATCGATCGGTTTCGCGGTTCGGACGCGCCGACACCGAAGTCCACGTCCAAAGCGCCGAAGGATGCTCGAGCATCTGCGATCGCGACGATTCGCTCTTTGCTGGAGATGCAAACGCTGCGCAGCCAGCGCGAACGCGAGCTTGGTGGCTGCTATCTGGGCAAGTGCGCGATCGACTCGGCCGCAGGCGACGCAGTCGTTACCGAACGGGTCGCTGCCGGCATGCGATCGCTCACCGACAAGTTCGCAGACGTCCTGAGCGCCGGAAAGTCAGCGGGCGAGATCGCTCGGCACTGCGACATCCGAGCGAGCGCGGAGCTACTCACCAGCGTGTTCTACGGCCTGCAAGTGATGGCAAACGGCGGTGCATCGCGCGCGACGATGGGACGCGTGATCGACGAGGCGCTCGCGGCACTGAAGTAAGTCGTAACTAGAACGAGCGCGTCGTCGTCACGCACCGCCACGTCGGCGCCGGCGTAGCTCGCTTGTAATGGATCCAGGATCTAGCCCTTCCACGTCCGTCGAGCCGCCTGGCTAGGAGAGGCCACCGGGGCCGAGCAGGGGCGCCATCGTCACGGCGTCTTCCGCGTCGAGTCTCCCGATCGGCCCGGTGCTGTAGGTCGCCGACAAGATCAGCCCATCGGCGTTGATGATGAACTCGGCAGGTTGCATGTAGTTGCGATCACCGTTCCACCACGCCCTCACTTCGTCGGACTGAGCTTTGGTAACGTTGATCGCCAGCGGAAAGCTCACGTCGGCTCTGACTTCGTTCGCCTTCTCCGCCGAATCGACGGCGGCCGCGTACACCGTCCCGCCCGCGTCCGCGAATCGCTGCTTGATCGCCTCATAGCCGGCCAGCTGCCGACGGCAGAACGGTCACCAATGGCCGCGATAGAACAACACGACCGCAAGTGGTGTCGGTAGCTCGGCGGGAAGCGTGAGGGTGCCGCCTTCGAGCAGTTCCAGCGTGATGGTCGGGAACGTGTCACCCGCGGTGAGTTTTTCATGCATGCGAGCTTCCTCCGCGCGGCGGACGCTCATGGGTCGGCGGCCTTGCCATCGTCAGGCATTGACTGTATGCATTCCGGACCGATGAGTCCGATATCGCGATTCGCGCCCAGCCCAGGAGACGACCGATGAGCTATCGTCTTTACTATTTTCCGATCCGAGGTCGTGGGGAGCAGATTCGCGTGTTGCTCCACGCGCTCGACGTCCCGTTCGAGAACGAGCACGTAAACGGCGAGAGATTTCGCGAGCTTCGCTCGCAGCAACCGCCGCCACTGGATTTTGCTGCACTCCCGATGCTCGAAGACGGCGAGTTCCGGCTCGTACAAGGTCCGGTGATCATGGCTTACATCGGACGCGCTCACGGCGCGTCTCCGTCGACACCACGACAAGCCGCGCGCGCGGAATCGATCACGCTCGCTGCCGAAGATCTGCGCATGCAATACTTCAAGCTGTTCGGCGACGACGCGGCGGCCAAGCAGGCGGAATTCCTGGACGGTCCATGGACGAATCGCTGGCTCCCCGCGTTCGAACGCCTACTGGAATCCAACGAGTCGACGCAGCACTTCGTCGGCCGAGATCTGACGTTCGCCGATGCCGCCGTGTGGGACGTGCTCGACGCGTTCAGCACATACATCGAAGGCGCCAGTGTAAAAGGGGCACCTGGATTGCAGGCATTCTACGATGACTTTGCGGCGCGCGGGTCGGTCGCGAAATACCTGGGCGCACGCCCAGCGTAGCCGCCGGAGGGTTGCGCAGCGCCCGCTAACGGTCGATCTCGGCTACCGCACCCAGTTCCAGGCTTCCTCGAGCTCGTCTCCGTCGAACGACTTGACGTCGGCGGGGATCACGACTCCCACGATCCCGACGATGCGCGCAACCCACTCCGGGCCGCCCACGAGCGCGATCTTCTCGAACTTGGTGACGTTCTTGACGCCGAACATCGCGTCCTCCCACATTGCGCCCGCATCCCAGCCTTCGAACGTGGCGTCGAGGTAGAGCAATACGCGGACTTTGCCCTCACGCGCGATGACGCTCTGGAGGGCGGGGATCCATACCTTCTCGTAGTCCTCGGCCGTGAGGGTTCCACTGGCCTGTACGCCGACAATCTGGCCATCACTTTCCGGAAGCACTCTGATCATGTCTTCGCACCCCTTTGGTCGTGAAGACGGTTTATATCCGCACTTCGCAACGTGGGGAAGTCGCGGTGCTTGTCCGGAGGCGACTCCTCGGCTGTGCGGGAGACTCGCGAGTGGTAGAGGCGCGGCGCTCCCTGCTATACCTCCATCGAGAACGACAGCGTGTTCGGCACCTTGCCTTCATGTCCGCGTGCATGGCACGCTTCCTCCAGCCGTCGCGTGCTGTACAGCTGAGGCCCCCGTGACAGT
>SPBQ01000073.1 GCA_004525875.1 Myxococcales bacterium | reverse complement strand
GCTCGGGGGCTCCTCGAACAGCTCGATGAAGTCCCGCGTGGGCGGCTGGAACACCAGTCCGCCGTATACCAGGTAGCTCGGCTGGCCGTGCTGCGTGTCGGGCACGAGCGGCCGCGTAGCGAGCAGCACGACCTCACGATCGAGCCGCTTGCCGTCGCGTGCCAGCTCGACCTTCACCGTCTCACCCACCTGCCTGCGGCGCACCGCGTAGCTGGCAGCCACGCGGCCGACGCCCGGAACCCCGATGGTGAGGTCACGACCGATCGGTAACCCGTCGACCGCGAGCAGCACATCGCCGGGCCGCAGAACCTCGGCGCCCGTGGAGTCCGCATCGACGCGGATGACGAGCGCTCCATGATCGCCGTCGGTAAGACCGAGAGAGGCCTGCAGCGCCTTGTTCTCGATCGGCTGAGCGTCGATCCCCATGTTCGGAAACCCATCGACCCGACCATCCTCGATATCACGCAGGAAGTGCTCGATGATCGGCACCGGAACGACGTAGCCTACGTTCTCGGCACTCTCCAGTACCTCGGCCGCAATCCCGACGAGCTCACCGCCGGCGACGATCGGTCCGCCCGAATTGCCGTCGTTGAGTGCGGCGTCGACCTGCGCCTGCAGAAGCTCCTCGCCCGAGTGCGAGTACACGCCGATCTCGAGACGCGACACGATGCCGGCCGTGATCGAGATCGACTCGCCGCCGAGCGGAAACCCGTAGGCGGTGACGCTGTCACCGAGGCGTGGCAGCTCGCCGAGCTGCAGCGGCTTGACGCCGGCGAAGAAACTCTCGTCGTCGACCTCGAGTATCGCAAGATCGCAGGCGTCACCGCTGAACGTCACCCGCGCGGCGTGGCGACGCGTGGTGCCCTGCCTCTTGACCGACACCTCGACGTGATGAGCAACGACGTGGGCAGCCGTGAGGATGCGATTGCCCTCGATGACGACCCCGGAGCCGTTATAGCGCGCCACGCCGGCCGACTGCCACGGAGATCCGAGATCGGGGGCGCTGGCGTGGGTGTAGACCTCGACGAGCGCCGCGGCGATCCGCTCACGCTCGGCGCGGCCGTCCTGCTCTGCCGCCACCGCCCGCGAACGTGCAGCCAACCCGACCGTGAGCGCGAGCACGACAGCGAGCGCCGGCGTCACGCGCAACAGAGGGGATCCGGAGAGACGGGCGCGCTTCATCGACAAGACGGGCCAGAGACTAACGCGGACGAACCCGGCGTTCTACCCGGCGTGCACTCAGGGACCGGCGCCTGCCTGTGACATCGCACCCTCTAGTGCGGGCCGCCGCAGAGCTGGCGATTGGTGCAGGGGAAATCAGCCGCGGCGGCGACCGTCAGCACAACCTTGGTATAGGTGTCTACGAACATTTTCGGTTCTCCTCCGCACGGGTCACAGTTGGCTCATGGAGCGGTGCCAGCGGCGTTCGAAGGCCTCTAGATCGTCGCCAAATGCCTGCCGGAACAGCTCGAGACGACTCGAATCGCGACGCTCGCTCGATCCTCGCGAATCGGCAATGCGCCGCAGGTAACCGAAGAACTGCTCCGGGCGCTGCTCGAAAAGATAGTGCACGAGCGCCCAGGCTTGCCCGTACGCGGTGGGGGCGCTCGAGGTCGATAGATCGAACAGGTCGTCGCGCACCAGCAACTTGTCGATGGGAATCAGGGTGCCGGCGTGTTCGGCCGCCTGCCACGCCTTGAAGCGCTCCGGATTGCGCCGGCCCGACGGCCCCGTGTCGCGATACCCCATCGTCTCGAAGTAGGTCGCGAGACCCTCTCCGAGCCACTTCGGGTTGTCGGCGAGCGGGCTCTGAACACCCAGGTTGTACGAGATCTGATGCACGCACTCGTGAATCGTGCTGGTCAGGTTGCGATCGGCAAAGTGGCTTTCGAGCTCACGGCGCCGCTGTCGGAGCCCGCGCTGCTCCGCGCGCACGTGCGCCAGGGCCTGCTTGCGGCTCAGCGTCTCACGGTGCCCGTCGGAGTGGGTCAGCGTGACGGAGCGTCCGCGCTCGCCGGCAGCGAGCTGGCGCCGCACCTCGGCCACGTTGCGCTCCGAGGCGGCGATCTGGTCGCTCACTCGCCGATAGTTGTCGTCGGTGAACGAATCGAACAGCACGATCCGATTCTCCCGGGTGGAGTAGAAGCCGCCGGCGGCCTCCAGCTTGGGATGGATCTTGCGGGCGTACCGCGCGAACGTATCACGGTCGTCGAACATCACCGCCTCGAGCCGCTGATCGAGCTTGCTCAGTCGAAAGCCGCTGCTTTCGAAGAACGCTCGAAATGAGCTGTAGACGGCCTCGAACAGGCGAGCATGAAGATCAACGAAGTGCTCGTCCGTGTCGTAGGCGATCCGGTAATGATCGCTGTGCTTCACATGGAACCGACTGCCGAGCTCCACGCGCAGACGGCTGGCGGCGACCGAATCGACGGGCAGAGTCGCGCGCGCGCTCGAAGATTGGCGCTCGCCCGTCTCGCGCCGCGCCGCATCGGACGGCACCGGTGCTGCCACCACAGCGCCGAGGGCTGCGATCAGGCAGACGGTCGGGCAGACGGTCAGGCAGTCAGGCAGGAAAGAGGGGCGCATGCCAGGACGTACCGCTCCTGCTCGTAGGTCTGAATGGCTCCCGGCCGAGCGTCTCGCACGCGTGCGACCGCCAGATCGGGCCGCTCGCCGTACTCCACCAGCAGGCGGGCCGCGACGGTGCCGGTACGACCGAGCCCGCCAAGGCAGTGCACTGCGATATTACGCCCGGCGTTCAGAAGCGCCCTCTGCTCCCTGCCCGCCGCGTTCCAACGGCCCTCGAAAACGTCGTCCGGTGCACACATGTCGACGATCGGCAGATGGTACCAGGCCATTCCGCGCGCGAGAACCTCTCGCCTCTTCTCGGCGGGTGGCGCGGAGTAGTCGGCCAGCTCGTCGCCCTGCATGAGCGTCACGAGGGCCGCAGCGCCGAAGTCACGAACCTCGTCCAGGTCGGCCGCGAGGTCGCGGTTCCAGCCCGACATGCGCGCGCGTGGCAGCGAGCGCCCTGGACAGACACACATTCCCACTGCACCCACCACGCCTGCGGCACCGGTAGCGCCTCCAGCCGCGCCTACCCCACCGTGGGGAGCGTCGCCCGCGAGGCCGGGGCGCACCGTGTAGAAGGTCAGGCGCTCGCCGTCGACGATGCTCACTCGAACGTTACCCTCGCCAGATGCACGCGGCCGACGACCTCGTCGTTCGCGACGCGGGGCTCGTAGAAGCTGATGACGATTCGCCGGCCGTCGCCGAACACAGGATGCAGGCGACCGGCATACGCCTCGGGCCCGGCGCCAAGCGGCGCGAGGTCGACGACGGCCGGCTCGCTCCAGGGCCCCTCCGGCCGCGGTGCGGTGCGGATGAAAAAGCGCGAACCGCCGGTACAGATATCGTTGTTACCGCTGATGTAGGCGTCCAGATACTCGTTCCAGGCCACCGATCCGAGCCCCCCTACGACCCGCGAGAGGATCGGGCCGGCCGCATCGACATCTCGACTCCAGCCGTTGCCGTCGAAGAAGCGCCAACTCTCGCGATGCTCCATCGAACCGAGCGGTGCGCGCGCGGCGAGCACGTCGACGAGACAGGAGCGTCGAAGCCGGCGTGCGTACGCGTATACGTGCGGCACTCCATCGACCGGAGCAACGACGGCGTTGAGAAAGTTCGGCTCGTCGCGGCCGAACAGCATCCGCGGCACACCGTCGGCGTCCGCGAATCGCCGCGCCACGGTGCCTCGCTCCGGGATCACGGCCAGGCCGGCACCGAGATGCGTGAAGTCGTACGGCGCGACACCCGCCAAAACCCTCTCGTACAGTCCAAAAGCGCGGCCATCGCGACGAATCGCGACGTCCCCGGGCCACAAAGCGATGCGTGAAGCACAGTCGACGCCGGGCGCGCAGCGACAGTAGACATCGGTCTGCGGGCAGCTCGCATAGAGCCTGCAACACGCGGGCGGATCGGCATGGACGAGGTTGAACGCGACCTCATCCGCCGAGAACGGGTAAAGCTGATACGGCCTACCCGAAGCGTCAACGTCTTCGTGGAGGTTTGTAGGAGTGGCGGAATCCGACCAGGCGGCCGTGGCGCAGATGAGCTCGTCGCTGCCGATGAACGTGTCGCCGAACAGCCAGATCACCCGTCCGTCGATGCGAGCGGTGTTGCCGGCATCGCGGCCGGTACCGAGCGCGTTCGTCGTGAGCGCGGGGAGCGATTCGACGCTCGCGATGAGCGGGACGAACGGCGGATCGGGCCATGCACGGTCGAGGGTCGAACAACCGGCGCCGCCGACCGTCCAAGCAAGGAGTACCAGCGGCAGCAACCACCGGACTGAGGCCAAGCGTGAGGACGCGGTTGACACTTCGCCCTAGCGTATTAAAACCGAGTGCGATTACCAGGGAGCACCCATCGTAAACCCAACCAACCACTACCCCGCGAGCCTCTGCAGATGATCCGAGTCAGCGGCTTGGAGAAGCGCTACGGCGCCGTCCGAGCAGTCAAGGACGTATCGTTCGAGGTCGGCCGGGGAGAAATCGTCGGCCTGCTCGGCCACAATGGCGCCGGCAAGAGCACCGTGATGAAGGTCATCACGGGCTACCTCGAGCCCAGCGAGGGATCGGTCTCGGTCGGGGGTGTCGACGTCGTCTCGGACCGACTCGGCGTGCAGCGAATGATCGGGTACATGCCCGAGAACGCCCCCCTCTACCCCGAGATGCTCGTCCAGGAGTATCTCCTGATGATCGCCGAGTTGCGTGGCATGGCGGCCGGCGACCGCATCAAAGCGGTGGCCGACGCCGTTCGCGCGACGGGCCTCGAAGCATGGATGGTGCGGCCGATCTCGACCCTGTCCAAGGGGTATCGCCAGCGCGTCGGGCTCGCGCAGGCCATCATTCACAGGCCCGAGGTGCTCGTTCTCGACGAGCCCACCAGCGGCCTCGACCCCGTGCAGATCGTCGAGATCCGCAACCTCATCCGCCGTCTCGCGCAAAGCAGCACCGTCATCCTGTCCACGCACATCCTCTCCGAGATCGAGGCGGTCTGCGATCGCGTCGTCATCCTCATCGATGGCGGACTGGCCGCCGACTCGAAGCTCGGCGACCTGCTCGCCTCCGACCGCGTGCGCGTCTCGGTCAAGACCGGAACCGAGGCCGTCGAGAAAACGCTGGCCGCGGTCGACGGTGTCGGTGAGGTGGTTCGTGTCGGCCCCGACATCAACCACGACGGCTACGAGATCTGGACGGTGCGCGTCACCGGCGCTGGCGGCAATGACAGCGCCGGTGAGCCCACCGCGACAGCGGTCGTCGCCGCCGCCGGCCGTGCCGGCTGGAGCGTGGCCTCGATCAGCACCGACACACAGAACCTCGAGCAGGTGTTCCGCGATCTGATGAGCGCTCACGTCGCCCGCGAGGGATCGCCCGGAGGCGGACCATCGTGAGCACGATCGCGACCATCGTCCGCAAGGAGCTGCGCAGCTACTTCCTGTCGCCAGTGGCAGTGATGTTCCTCGGGGTGTTCCTGCTCGTCACGCTCTTCGTCTTCTTCACGTACTCGCGCTTCTTCGCCCGCAACATCGCCGACGTGAGGCCGCTGTTCATGTGGCTGCCCGTGCTGCTCGTGTTCCTCTCGGCCGCAGTCACCATGCGGGCGTGGAGCGAGGAGGAGAAGATCGGGACGCTGGAGATCCTGCTCACGCTTCCCCTGCGAACGCGCGACCTGGTCCTCGGCAAGTTTCTCGCCGGCATGACCCTCGTCGCGCTCGCGCTGGCGCTGACTCTCCCGCTCCCCGTCTCCGTATCGATGCGCGGCGAGCTCGACTGGGGCCCCGTGGTCGGCGGCTATCTCGGCGCGCTGCTGCTGGCGGCCGCTTACATGGCGATCGGTCTGTGCGTGAGCGCGCGGACCGACAACCAGATCGTCTCGCTAATGGTCACGGCGGCGGTCTGCGCGCTCCTGTACCTGGTGGGCTCGGAGTCCGTGGTTCCGTTCTTCGGCGAGGGCACCGCATCGCTGCTGCGTGCTCTCGGTAGCGGCAGCCGCTTCGAGAGTATCGAGCGCGGCGTGATCGACCTGCGCGACGTCGTCTACTACGCGAGCATTGCCGGCTTCTTCCTGCTGCTGAACGTCGAGTTCCTCGATCTCAAGCGGCAGGAGACGAGCACGCCGTCCGCACGTTCCCGCACCCGCGCGCGCTGGATCACCATCACACTGGCGGGGCTGAACTTCATCGTCCTCAATCTCTGGCTGGCACCGCTGGCCGGCCCCCGCGCCGACCTCACGGCCAACGGCGAGTACAGCCTCAGCGATTCGACCGAGAACGTCCTGGCCCGCCTCGACGAGCCGTTGATCATCTCCGCCTACTTCTCCGAGCGAACCCATCCGCTGCTCGCACCGCTGGTCCCGCAGATCCGCGATCTGCTCGGCGAGTACGAGATTTACGGACGCGGCCGCGTACGGGTCGAGTTCCGTAATCCGAACGAGAGCGAAGAGCTCGAGGAAGAGCTCGGCCAGGCCTACAACATCCGCACGGTGCCATTTCGCGTGTCGGGACGTCACGAGGAGTCGGTCGTCAACTCCTACTTCCACATCCTGCTTCGCTACGCGGATCAGTATCAGGTGCTGACCTTCCAGGATCTGATCGAGATCGACGCGCGCGACGCCGACGTCGACGTGCGCCTGCGCAATCTCGAATACGACCTGACGCGCGCCATCAAGCAATTGACCGAAGGGTTCCGAAGTATCGACGCCGTTTTCGCGGGTCTCCCGGAGTCCGCGGCGCTCACGGCATACATCTCGCCCGGTACGTTGCCGGCCGAGTTTGCCGACGTCCCCGGGCGCATTCGCAAAGTGGCCGCCGACCTCGTCGAACGCGCGGCGGGTAAGTTTGAGTTCGAGGAGATCGATCCCAGCACGGACGCAAAGGTCGAGACCTACATCTACCAGAACTACGGATTCCGCCCGATGTCGACGAGCCTGTTCGGCGGCGACCGGTACTGGCTCTACCTGCTGTTCGAGTCGGGGGACAAACTCGAGGCCATCTTCCTCCAAGGCGACCTTACCGAAGCATCGATGCGATCGACCATCGAGGCTTCGATCAAGCGCGCCACGCCAGGGTTCCTCAAGACGGTAGCGATCATGACGGAGCAACCCGTGGCCGCGCCACGGGACCCCAACCTGCCACCGCAGCTCCAGCCTCCGCCGCCACAGCCGGAGTACCGCGAACTGCAGCGGGAGCTCGACGTCGACTTCACGGTCACGCGAGACACGCTCAAGCAGGGATTCGTGCCGGGCGGCGTGGACGTCCTCATCGTGGCACGCCCCGGCGAGCTCGACGACAGGCAGATGTTCGCCATCGATCAGTTCCTGATGCGAGGTGGCTCGGTCATCGTGCTGGCCGGCGCCTACGACGCGAGCGTGGAGACGGGCACCGTTGCCGTCACCAAGACCGACAAGGACCTCCTGACACTGCTCGAAGCCTGGGAGGTGAAGATCGAGCCGGGCTTCGTACTCGATGAGCAGAACGCACGCTTCCCGGTTCCGATCCAGGAGAAGCGCGGCCTGTTCACGCTCCAGCGCATCCACTACATGGACTACCCGTTCTTCGTCGACATCCGGCGTACCGGCTTCAACCGCACGCACCCGGCGCTGTCCGGCCTCCAGAACGTCGTCATCAACTGGGGCTCGGAGATCGACCTGACCACGGTCGGACAGGACGTCGAGACCGAGATCCTGTTGCGGAGCTCGGACCGCTCGTGGACGCTCAAGACGAAGGACGTCCTGCCGAAGACCGTATCGGATGCCGCCGCCGCGTTCCCTCCGGGCACCGATCTGACCGATCGCCCGATGGCGGCGACGCTCGTCGGCCGGTTTCCGAGCTACTTCGCCGACCGTCCCTCGCCGCTGTTCACCGCCGGCGATGAGACCGGGGCTGCGACCGAAGAGGACGGCGACGAGACCGGGGGCGATAGCACCGGCCGCACGCTCAAGCAGTCGAGCGCCAGCGCGCGGCTGGTGCTCGTCGGCTCCTCGGCGTTCGCATCCGATCTCGTGCAGGGGCTCGGCAGCCAGCTCGGTGCATCGGGCGGTATCTACCGAGGCAACTTCCAGCTGGTTCACAACCTGATCGACTGGGCAGTGGCCGACACCGACCTGCTCCAGATCCGCGGCTCGGGCGCGTTCGCGCGCACGCTCGTGCCGCTCAGCGATGCCGAGAAAACACGCTGGGAGCTGGCGAACTATCTGGTCGTGCTGATGGCGCTGGCGATCGTGGTCGGCATCGCCGCGACCACACGCAGACGCGCCCGACCGATGCTCGAAGCGAACGCTTCCGGCCAGGGGAGCGGATCGTGATTGCGGCAGTCCGCAGGGACCATGCGCTGCTCGCCGGTGGACTCGTCATCCAGCTGGTGCTGGCAGGCGTCACGTGGAACGCCCTCGACGATGCCGCACCCGCCGACGCCGGAAAAAGCGCGGTGTTCAGCACGAAGGCGGACGATGTCACCCGCGTCGAGATCGTCGGCGAACGGTCGCTGCCCGACGCCGAGCCGCTGCGGGTCGAGT
>SPBQ01000052.1 GCA_004525875.1 Myxococcales bacterium | reverse complement strand
GGCGCCGGCGCCTCGGTTGCGTCCATGCCCCGATCGTGGCCATATGGCCCGCTTAGCGTCTCTCGAGGAGTTCCGAAGATGTCCCGCAAGTGTGATCTGACCGGCCACGGACCGGGTTCCGGCAATAGCGTGTCGCACGCGAACAACAAGACGCGCAGGCGCTTCCTCGCCAACCTGAAGCCCTGCTCGCTGCACTCCGAGATCCTCGGGCGGCCCGTGAAGATGCGTATTTGCACGCGCGTGCTCCGCACGATCACGAAGCACGGCGGCATCGATTCCTATTTGATGAAGACGCCCGAATCGCAACTCACGCCCGAGGGCATCCGGCTCAAGCGCCAGGTCGCGAAAATCGCTGCGCGCGGCAAAAGCAAGAACAAGAAGGCCGCGGCGGCCTAATCGCCGCGGTTATCCACTAGCTCAGGTACCGGTTCGCCCTCTTGGACCGCGCGGATCACGACGCGGCCGTGGCGGTAGTACGTCTGGCCGTCGATGACGATCGGGATCCCGCCGCGTGGTGGCAGGGGAAGGCGCTGCATCCCGCGTTCGTCGGCAGATGGCGGGGCCGGAGCTTCGCTGACGCTGCGGTCGCGCGCGCCGCCACGTGCGCGCGGCGACGGGCCGACGATGATCGCTCGCGACCCGGTCGCCGCGCGTGGTCGTGCGGCGGCTCGCTGTCGTGAGAAGTCGCGCGGGCCGCTGCGCAGCCTCTCCACCCCGCCGCCGCTCGCCTTGGCGCCGTCACTCACAGGAAATCGCGACTGCACGCTTGCCATCAGGTCGTCGGAGAACGCGGGATCGGCCTGCTCGAGGTCGCCGTCGGGGAACTTGCGGCGAGCCGTCGTGGCGGCGTTGTCCGAGAACTCCTGGTCTCGACCGTTCTCCGCCTTGAAGTCGTCCGTCGGCGTCGTGCCGGAGGCGTCCGAGCATGCACCCTCGCCCGCGCGTTGCGCGCCGTCGGGGAACTTTCTGCCGGGCGTCGAGCGTGCGTCGCGCGAGAACTCCAGGTCGGAGCCGCCATCCCCATCGGGGAACTTCGTATTACGCGCCGTCGTACGCAGGCCCGCGGCGAAAGCCGACTCGCTGCTGGAGCCACGCTCGGTCGGGAATTTCCCGCGCGGCGCGCTCGACGTCGAGCGAGAGAACGCGGATTGACCGCGCGAGCCGTTGGTGCGGCCGAACTTCGACCGTGGCGTGCTTCTCGTGCCGCTCGAGAAGCTCGATGAGCCGACGCGCGTGGCGCCGCCCTTCGGGAATGATGTCTTGCCGATCGAACCGGCGCGCGCGTCCGTCCCCAGGACGAGCAGCGCCGCTGCCATCGCGAGCGCGCCAGCGCGCGCCGCGCGCCAGCGACGCGTCGGTCTCATGTTGTTGCCCGTTCGAACGCTCATTCTGGCGACCGCCGCTCTCGACCATTGTAAGGGCGCGCTCGGGTGTTCGCTGACGGATCTGTACGCGGGGTGGCGTTCGGCGGCGCGGGTACGTGCCCAGGCGGCGCGGCCCCCCGCAGCCGCCACGGCCCCCCGCATGCCCTCCACGGGTTATCGCGCCGCAGCTATGATGCTGAGCTCCTTCGCTACCCGGCCTTGCGCCGGCCGAGTCGGTCGAGGGGGATCTTGAGATACGAGGTACCGTCGGACTCCGGCTCGGGCAGCGCGCCGGCACGGATGTCCGCCTGCACCGAGGCAAGAATGAGCGCCGGCGCCGCGAGCTCGGCGTCGCGTCGCTCGCGAAACGCCATGAACTCTGCTTCGCTCGTCTGGCCGTCGAGCGCGAGGCCGCCGAACTCGAGCGCGTCGCCCTCGCCGAGTAGAACGTCGAACTGACTGCCGTCGGCACGCACCGCGTCGCCGAGGTTGTAGAAGTCGCCGAACGCTTTCTGGACGACCCGGATCTTCTTCCCCGTCACCGTTCGTGCGCCGTAACTGTCACGGAAACACGGCAGGTCCGTCATGTGATCGGCATGCGCGTGGGCATCGATCGCGTAGGCGATTTCGAGCCTCATCGGGACTTCCTTTTGAAGCGTCGTCCGGCATGTTGCCTGACCCGACGTTCGACCCACTGGCCCCGGCCGCGCCCGAGAGTCGACGCGGTGGAGCGTGATGCGTTCGCTAGAACAGCGCCGACGCCCGCTCGAAGCACCAGAACGCCGCCAGCGAACCCATCGCGTACAGCGAGACTTGCCGGGCCCAGCGTGGCATCGAGTCGCCGGAGGATCCCACCACCGCGCGCGTTGCGAACACGACGACCACGAAAACGATCTGGCCGATCTCGATCCCGACATTGAACGTGAACAACGCAAGCGGGATCTCTCCGCTCGGCAGGCCCACCTCGGTCAACGCGCCCGCGAAGCCAAGACCGTGGAGCAGGCCGAAACATCCGGCGATCACCCACGGGAGACGCCGCATCAGCGTCGGCTGCGCAGTTTCCTTGCGCGCGAGCTCGACGGCCAGCAGGAAGACGCTGAGCGCGATCAGTAGCTCGATGAGCCTGGACGGGTACGTGACGAAGCCGAGGACCGCGAGCGAGAGCGTGAGGCTGTGGCCGATGGTGAATGCCGTTACCGTCCTCACGAGCATGCCGAGGCTGCGCACCAGCAGGACCAGTCCGAACACGAACAGCAGATGGTCCGGGCCGCCGAGAATGTTGTCGATGCCGAGGCGGGCGTAGTCGACCGCGACGTCGAGAGGGCGAGCACGCTCAGGGATCACGATCGAGGGCTCGGAGCTGCGGATCACGAAGTTCATCGAACGACCGTCGGCCAGCGCCAGGCGCAGGAGCACGTCGATGCGCGCTGGCAACAGATCGGTGACCGCAATCGTACGGCCCACGAGCCCCTGCTCGCCGCAGTCGATGGTCCAGTGACTGGTGACGCTGTCGACCGCCTCCGTCACGTTCATGTCGGAGACCAGGGGACAACCCTCGGGCAGCACAGGCTGGACGTTGGTTCCGGGAACCTTGAGGCTCGACGTCTTCCAGACCACGTCGACCATGCCGCCGGGCCGTTCCTTCAGCTCGAGCAACGCGGGCGCCAGCGGATGCGCGTGTGCCGCGCCGGCCGCGAGCACGAGGACGAGTGCGATCGCGGCGCGCATCATCCGTTTCCTCGCGCGGTGTCAGCTGCGGCGTCGCCGGGCTCGATGACGATCCGGTACTCCTCGCGCAACTCCTCGAGCGTCTTCTCGAGGTGGGCCGTGCGTTTCTCGTTCACGTAGCGCTGGAATACCTGCGAGCGCACCGTGGAGAACTCGGGAACCCGTTCGCCCTGCTTCTCGTCGACCCAGACGAGGTGCCAGCCGTAGGCTGATTCGAACGGCCCTGACCAGCGTCCCGGCTCGGCGGCAAGCACGGCGTCGGCGAATCCGTCGCCGAATATTTTCGCCACACCGGTGCGCGAGCGCGATCGATAGGTGTGTCCGAGGGGGAAGGCGTCGCCGCTCTTCACCGCGTCAGCGGGAGGTGTCGGCCCGGCGGCGAGGTCGGCGAGAACGTCGCGTGCGTCAGGCTCGGCGCGATCGCCGCGCCTGTCGCGGCTGGTGAATACATGGGTGAAGGTGGCACGTTGCGGCTGCATGTAGTCGTCGCCGATCTCCTGGTAGAACGCGCGCAGCGTTTCCTCGTCGGGGATGTCATCGTCGGCTTGCAGGCGGATGAGCAGGCGCATCTTGTGGATCAGGATGCGTTTCACGACGACGTCGTCGCGATCGAGGCCGAGCTCCAGGGCCTCGCGGTAGAGGTCCTCCGGATCGCCTCCCTCGTCGCTGTCGGCCTCGTCGTCCGCGGCGTCTTCGGTCGTATCGCCCGGCTCATCGGGTCCGGCTGAGTCCGACGCGTTGAGGAACCGCATCTTGCTCACGAGCCGCCACCGGATGCTGCGGTCGTGCAGGTGCAGGCCATGGGCGAGGGCTTCGCGGTAGAGCAACTCCTCGCGGATCTCGCGATCGAGCAGCGCGCGCTGGTCGGCCTCGGTCACCTCCAGGCCCGTGTCGCGGGTGTAGAGATCCTTGATCTGGGCGAGCTGCGCGGCGGTGATGACGATCGGCTCACGCACGATCGCCTAGTGGCCCGGCTTCGGGCTGCCGGCGGCCGGCCAGAAATTGAAGAGCAGCCCCCCGATGACGACGAAATGCAGGGCGGGCGCCCGCAGCAGTCTCCTCATGCGGGCGAGCTTACGCGACGCGCAGGATCTTGCCATCCTTCGGCGGTGACGCAACGTCGCGAAAACGATCCCGAGCGCGCGAACCCCATCATCCGCGTCGGCCCGTCCGTGCTAGTTCTCGGGCTTCAAGCTCGACCCCTTGGGCTGCCATATGCGCATGTGCTCGGCCTCGAACGCACCCGCCGAGAGCTTGCTGTGAATGAAGTGCTCGGTTGCATCGGCATTGTCGAGCAACAGTTTGACGGTCTTGAGGACGAGCTTCGCGTCGCCCTTCGGACCCAGCTTCAGGGTCGCCTTCTTGATGCCGTCGATCGCACCGTCCTTGCTGGAGTAAGACCACTTCTCACCGGTCTTCTTCTCTTCCATCGTGCCTGCCGGCAGCGTGGCGGCGTAGATCGTATCGTCGTCGGTGAGCGTCACCGAGAGGGCCTCGGTGTTCGGGTCGAGTGCCGCGGGCGCACGGGCCATGGTCGCGACGACCTTGAGCAAGTCCTGCCCGCCGCCCTTCAGCTTGATGCTCGATTTGAACTTCGAGAACGATTCCGGCCGGTAGAACACGGGCGAGGACCAGGCGCGCTCCTGGATCGTCTTCGGCCACAGCGGGTTGCAGCACGCCGCGTAGTTCGGCGGTACCGAGGGCAGGTCATCGCAGTCGACGCCGAGCGAATTGCACAGGTGGGTGCTCCAGCGGCACACCGGGTTCTCCAGAACGCGCGCGTAGTAGAAGGCGCGCTGGCTCGGGTCGAAGTCCGCGTCCTCCCAGACGGTGCAGAGGCTGTCGGAACCGGCGCCGGCCGGTGTGCACGTGCTCTCGTCGACGGTGGCCCCGTTGGCGGCATTACCGGCGACGTCGAAGACTTTCTCTTGGGCGAAGCCAAGATCGTCGATCCAGCCCTTGATGATCTGCACGCGCTGCAACGGTGTGCTCGGTGCTCCTCCACCGCCACCACCACCGGGATCCTTCACGGCGAGCACGGCGAACTGCGGGCTCTTGCCCTTGCGCAGGTCGCCGATCTCGCCGCCCATCGGAACGCCTCGACGGTAGCCCTGTTCGACGAGGTCGCCGGCGGCGCAGACGTCGCCCTTGAAGTCGCCCGCGAACAGCCGCAACAACGGCCGCGTGCCGCTCGTTGCATAAGTCTCGCGGCGGCGCATCGCGGCGAACAAAGCGTCGCGCGAGTTTTCTTCGGCCCACACCACAGCGAGACCGCTCGGGTTGGTGGGCATTCCGCTCGGCGGGAACTCGGAGAGAAGGTAGTCAGGGCTGTGGTCGCGCAGTCCGTTGTGGCCCTTGCCGCCCCACTCCTCCTCGTTGACGAGGCCAGGGGTGGAGTTGTGCGTGTCGGTGCCGCCGACGAAGCCGAGGTTGTAGGGGTTCACGCCGAGGCTCTCCTCTTGCGCGAGGCCCTCCTTGAGCGCGTTGCGAATGAACGAGAGGGGCTTGTAGGCGGCGGGGTCGGTGTTGGGGGCGAGGCTGAACGTGACCGGACGGTAGGTCTTCTCGAATCCACACAGCTCATCGGACGTGCCCACGCCGGGCTGGCACTCCGATTCGCCCTTGTGGTTGATCATCTCTACCAGCGGTTCCATCGTGCGTCGCTGCGCCGCGTCGGAGGAGGTGAACGGTGAGCTGTCGTCGTTGAGCGGTGCGAATGTCACCCCCACGCTGACGTTCGTGTTGTGGGGGATCGTGAGCACGTCGCAGCCGAGGCCCGCATCGAGGCACTCGCTCTCGAGCGCGGCGAACAGGCCCTGGATCTGGTGTTCCTCGATGAAGCTGATTGGCGCGTCGGGGACGAACTCGTTCCTGAACACGACGTTGCGGTGGTATGTCGCCGGGCCTACCGGCGTGTTGGTGCCGCCTGCGGTCCACTCGTAGCCGATGAACGTGGAGAAGGTACAGGCGGCCGTGCGATCGTAGTGAAGCTCCGCCGCGGTTTGCGTGTCGGCCCAGATCGGCGCGGCCGCGCTCAGGCAGTCGACCCGGTCTGGCCCGCACCACGAGAACGGGTTCGGCGGGTTCGTGAGGTAAGCGAGAAGGAAGTTGAGCACGCGCACGTCGGGAAGTGGCGCTGGCGGCGGGGGGAAGGGGATCTCGGAGATCAGATCCAGCATGTCGGTGCACTGGATCTCGTTGTAGCCCGCCGATCCCGGATCCTGGCACATCTGGACCTCGCCGAATTGCTCGGCGTGATCGGTGACGATCGTGAAGTCGAGTGGACGCTTGAGCTGGGCGCTGCGTGTCGGATCACCGAACGCGTCGAGTGGAGGCAGACCCAGCGGCGCACCCTTGGCGAATTCGTAGGCCTCGTTCGGCGTTCCGAGAGCTCCGGCGACCCACGCGTCGGAGGAGTACTGGGTGTGAACGTGGGTCTCACCGAAGTAGGGGCTGCGCAGGAGCTCGAACTGGCTGCAGCCGGCTCTCGCCTCGGTCCGGTTCCACGGAGGTGGCCCCTGCGCCAGGCTGGTCGTCGCGGCGATGCACGACATCGCTAGCGCAGCCGTGGTGGTCAGCCGGTTCACGAGCTTGCTGTGGGTATTCATGTCGTCTCTCCTCGTTGAGCCGCGCCTTGCCGGATCGTGCCCACTACTCGAACAGTACGATCGCATCGCTGGAGGTGAGCGTGAGGAACGCACTCAGCTCGGGCAGCGTCAGGACATCGGCGGCCGGGTCGACGCCCGCATCGAGAATGTAGACGAGCGTCCCATCGGCGGGCAAGGGGTTGAATGTGTCGACGACCGTGCCGTCGGCGAGCTCCAAACGGAAGTCGGCGACGGTGCGGCCGGCCCAGGCGAGGGTGACGCCCGAGGTGCCCGAGGCTTCGGCGGCGAGCAGCGGTACGCTCGCCTCGATCGCCGATCGCTCGCCATCGAAGTGAAGCAGGAGCAGGCGGCCGCTGAAGACGAACGGCGGAAACGTGGACATCTCGAGGGCTGCGCAGTCGTGGAGGCACTCCTGCAAGCCGAACCGAAGCGTGTCGCCGACCTGGCCGTACTTCAACGGGGCGAGTGGATGGGTCTCGGCGCGCGTGGCCAGCTTGAGGAAATCCCCGGCGCCGGCGTACAGCGGTAGAGCGTGTTGCTGTTGCACGAGCATCGGCGGCGAGGTGCCGAGAACGTCGATGGGCCCGTCGCCGAGGAAGAAGATGCGCACACCCTGGTCGAGGATGAGCGGAAGGATGCCCGCGTTGTACGCGGCGTCGGCGGCGGGGTCCTGCACCGTGTGGATGTTCATGGCGCCGAGCGAGCAGAGCAGTGGCGCATCGTGCTCGCGGCCTACCACGAGCGAGGCGACGTACGGATCTGCGGTTGCCGGTCTGACCCAGGGCTCGCCGACGTCGGCCTGCGGCACGCGTAGGACAGGCACCACCGGCGCCGCTGTCGGGAGATTCGCGACCGTGTCGAGTGCCGTGTTGGCGGCCGCCACCGCGCCGAGCTCCAGGCAGCCGCGTCCGTCCTGACAGACACACCCGGGCATGATGACGTCGAGATCCGCTGCCGCGCATGACTTTTCGAGCGCCGCCTGCAGCTTCTCGTCGCACACCTTGGCGACCTTGCCCTTCGGGTCGTCGCCGCGGCACGCGTCGAGACCCTCGACATCGGCGATCGAGTCCTTGAGACCCTTCGCTGCGCAGGTGGTGTAGGACTTCAGATAGGCGTTCCAGCACTTATCGAGCGCTTTGACGACGGCCGATTGGCACTTCGCGCCCGCAGCGTCCGTGGCGGAGGAGATCACCGCCGCGTCGAGGTCGCTGGCGAGGACGTCACGGATCAGCGCTTGGCGGGCATCCTTGCCTCGCTCGATCGCGGTCGCGCCGGCGGGATCGTTCGGACCGAAATCGGGGAGCTGCGCGCACTTGCCGGCGACCGAGGCCGCCGCCTTGTTCGCGGCCTTGGCCACCTTCTCCTTCGTGTCGACTATCGTGCACACTTCCACGCTGGCCTCGGCGAGCTTGTCGGCCGCGCCCGCCTTGATGCACGCGGAGACGAGCTTGCCCTGCGCCTTCGCGACGCCGGCAAACGCTTTGTGCGAGGCGTTGATGCAGGCCTGCTGCTGCTTGGTTTGCTGCGCTCCGGCGACCCCTGCCGTGGCGAGCGCCACCGCCACGATGGTGGCGACGACCGCGTGGCACCGCGCCGCACCGCCGTGCGATGTCTGCAGTGAGAGCATCCGAGTTCCTCCTCCTCTGGGTGCGAAATCGCTGCATGAGGGCGTGTGGGGCGCCGTGCAACGATTGATGGCTAACATATTGTCAGTAGCGCTGACAATTGATATTTTCGTCGGCACGACGATGGCGATCTCCTCTGGAGCTTCCGCGCAGCCCGACGGCCGCCAGCAGCGTTCCTCGCGCACCCGCGAGGCCGTGGCTCGGGCCATGCTGGCCCTTCTCGAGAGTGGCAACCCGCGGCCGACGGCGCGGGAAGTGGCGGCGCAGGCGGGGGTTTCGGAGCGTGCAGTGTTCCGGCATTTCGAAGACCTCGAGGGGCTCCTGGAGGCGGTCTCCGACATTCATGCCGCCAAGATCACCGCTCTGGCGCCGCCTCTGGCGCTGCCCGATGCGACGCCAGGCGAGCGTCTCGACCGCTTCGTCGAACGATGGTGCGAAGTCTCCGAACTGATCACGCCGGTGCGCCGCGCCGCACAGCTGCGGGCGCCGTTCTCGGCCACGATCCGTAGTCGTCACGCCTGGATGCGTAGCCAGCGTACGCGCGAGCTCCGCGCCGCGCTCGGTGTGAGGAGCGCCGCAGGCGATGGCGGCCGCGACGAGGAACTCGTCGCGGCGCTCAGCGCTGTCATGAGCTGGTCGTTCTGGGAGCAGCTCCGCGCGCACCAGCGGTTGTCGAAGCCCCGCGCTGTGGCGACCGTGCGCCTGGCCATCGAGTCGTTGCTCGCCTGTGCCGGCGGCGCCGGGTAGAACGCCGCGCCCGGCTGCGCGAGCACGCGGTGGATCTATGCCAGCATGAAACCCTTCAAGTACTTCGAGGACTACGAGATCGGCGAGGCCGAGCCGTTCCAGGGCGTGTACGAGCTCACCAGGGACGAAATCGTCGAGGTCGGCCGTCGCTGGGATCCGCAGCCGTTCCATCTCGACGAGAAGGCGGCCGAGTCCTCGCTGTTCGGCGGCCTCGTGGCGGCCTCGGCACACCTGTTCGCGATCTCGTCCTGGATGGCGACGCAGATGCCGCACCGCACGGCAGCCGTGGCCGCACTCGGCTTCGACGATCTTCGCATTCCGAATCCCGCGCGGGCTGGCGATCGTATCTGCGCGTCGGCCACGTGTGTCGCGAAACGCGAATCGAAGAGCCGGCCCGAGCTCGGGATCATCCAGTCGCAGATGGAGCTCAGGAACCAGCGCGCGGACATCGTGCTGTCGATGAAGAGCACCTTCATGGTCCTCAAGCGGCCGGCCTGATCCGGCGTCACCCCACCACGCCCCTCGATGTTGCAT
>SPBQ01000029.1 GCA_004525875.1 Myxococcales bacterium | reverse complement strand
GCGAATCAGCTTCATGGTGCCGTCGAGTCAGCGCCGGACGGTGCGAGCGAGCTTGAGAAGCTGAGAGCTGACCTTCAGCTGAGCCTGCTCGGCGGCGCCGGCATTCACTTCGAAACGTACCTTGCCGCCCTCGAGGAACAGGCGGATCATTCCGCCCGAGTCGATGAACCAGTCGCTTTCGCCGACGGTGAGCACAGCGGTACCGCCGGTAAACTGCACGATACGTGCCATTTCCTCGCTCGCTACCGGGCCCACGAACAGCAGGTGACACACCGAAAGGCTTGTCGTCTCGACTTCGCGTTGAACGATGATCGGACGGCCTTGAACGGTGCGACCCCGAACGATGTGATCGATGACGGGACCGAACGGATCATCGCCGTAGATGCACAGTTCCAGGGCGGAATCGGCATCCGGGAAAGCACCTACAGGCCATTCGACAAATTTGGCGAAGTTGTACAAAAACGCCGCTTTGACCTCGTACTCCAGGCGCGACTCCGCAGCCGCGGAGGGCCACGAGAACGCCGCCGCCGTGATGGCGGCGAGCGCGCTATGCAGGAGTACTCGCCTCATCCCACTCTCGATTCGTTGCGTCCGGAATGCGGCCGCCAGGCCTCAGTAACGCCAGGTCAGCGAGCCGAAGAAGCTTCGCTGCACGCGGGTCGGAATCGATCCCACGAGAGCGGACGAAGTGAACTCGGGGTGAGCCGCATCGAACAGATCGCGCCCGATAAAGGTCAGCTCCACACTCTCGATCGGCTTCCAAGACAGGTGCACGTCGGCGGTCGTGTACGGGGCGACGGCAAGCGTGCCCAGGTTGTCGACGTAGCGCACCACTGCGTCGGCGTGCACGCGCCCAGGAAGGTCGAGCATCCAGCGCCCGAAAGCCTGGTTGTGCGGGCTCGCGCCCTGGGACTGTAGCGAGAGCGGATCGGCCTGCGCCGAGCGGGAGAGCTCCAGATCCATATCGAGATAGCTGTAGCCGGCGCGGAACCGTAAGTAGTCGGTTGCGTAGAAGTCGGCGGCGATCTCCACGCCCCAGGTGGAACCCTCCATCCCGTTACCGATGTCCGCGAAGTTCACCAGGTGCGTGGGCATGGGATCGGCCTCGAGCTCGAGGATCGGCTGTCCCGTGGCCGGATCGACCCTCGGGACGACGGTACGCAGGTCGTCGTAGCTGTTGTAGAAGCCCGTGATGTCGAGTGAGAGCTTCTCGATCGGCTGCGTTCGATAGCCCAGCTCGAATGCGAGCAGCTTCTCCGATTTGTAATCACGGTCGCCAAGCAGCGACGACAGGATCGGCAGCGGCGGGAGCGGCGGCCCCTGCGGCGGGAGCACCAGCGTATTCAGGCGAATGTCGTCCTCCGACCGTGACGGCGTGCGCACGGCCCGCGAGATGGCACTCCACAACGTGTGCTTCTCGTGCACCTTCCAGAGCAGGCGGACGTTGGGCTGATACTCGAACGTGGTCAGCGTGTTGTACTCGAGCTTGATGCCAAGCGTCAGACGCAGGCGGTCGTCCAGCATCGAGATCTCGTCCTGCACGAAACCGCTGACGAGCCACAGATCGCGGCTTCGCGGCGACCAGCCGAAGCGGAAGTCGTTGCGCAGATCGTCGGCCGTGACACGGGCATCTATGCCCCACACGACATCGTTTCGCTTGGCGATCAGGAGCTGGTGCTGGAGCTCGAGATCGACGGTGTCACGATCCTCGCGAAACCCGGGCGTTGAGAGATATGTCGACTTGCGATACGTCCGATCGTAGTAGGCCTGCAACACGAGATTCGACGAGTCCGAGATCTCCCGCGTCCAGCGCGCCAGGAAGTTGCCTCCCGAGAAGTCCTGGTCGGCCTTGTATGCCGCGAAGTAAGGTGGATCGAGAAGAGAGGTGGTCGAGATGTTGCTCGACGACCCCTGATAGATATCGCCCTGGAACGTGAACTCGTCTCGCTCGCTGGCCTCCCACTCCGCGCGGAATCCTCCTCGCCCCTCGTCCCAACCGTCCTGACCGTCGGCCCCGGTGGCGGTCACCGAGGAGTCGCGCTGAAAGTACTTCGCGTAGCCGCGGTAGTGAACATGATCGCCGACCTTCGCTCCCCAGCGCCCCGCGCCGTCAAATCGCAGCTCACTACCACCGCCGGCCGTCAGGTAGAGTCCCTGCGAGTCCTCGGCGCGCTTCGTGATGATGTTGATGACGCCGTTGACGGCGTTTGCGCCCCACAGCGTGCCTCCGGGGCCGCGCACGACCTCGATGCGGTCGACGTCTTCGAGCAACACGTCCTGGACGTCCCAGTACACACCGGCGAACAGCGGCGTGTAAACGCTTCGTCCGTCGATCAGCACCAGCAGCTTGTTGGCGAAGCGGTCGTTGAAGCCGCGAATCGTTATCGCCCAGTTGTTGGCGTCGATCCGCGCCACCTCCACGCCCGGAACGACGCGCAGTGCTTCAGGAATATTGGTCGCACCGGTTCGCCGGATGTCCTCGTTCGTAAGCACGTACACGGCCGCCGCCGCGTCGGTGAGCTTCTGCTTCTTCTTCGAGGCGGAGTACACCTCGATGCTCATCAGCTCTTCAAGGCTGAGCTCGGCGAGATCCGTCCCGCCACCGCGCGCGGACCCATCATCACTCGCGAGCGCGAACGGTACCGATCTCGCCGCGGTCAGCGCCATCGCGAACGCCACGGCATATGCTATGCGTCTGTTATTCGTCCTCATCTTCTTCACCCCCGTCCCGTGGGCGGGACGTGATTCTGCAAGAGGATTCCGAGGCAGGACGACGGCGCACGGAGCACCGCGGCGCAACAATAGGCGCACACGAGGGTCCTCGGATCCTCGCATCCAGGCTAACACCCGTACGTGCGGTGCCGCTGAGAAAACTATGTGTAGGGGTTTTTGCGGATGCTCAGGTCAGATGCGCAGCACCCTTCGAATCAGATCCGTAACATCTTGGCCACGATCTGCATCATGACCTCGTCGGCGCCGCCGCCGATCGATGCGAGCCGCGTGTCGACGAACGCGCGCGCGGCCGGATTGTCGGTCAGGTAACCGGCGCCGCCGTGCATCTGCAGGCAGATGTCGGCTACCTTCTGCGCGACCTCGATGCAGAACAGCTTGCCCATCGAGATCTCGAGCGTCGCGTCCTCACCGCGATTGCGCTTGCGTACGCAGGCGTAGCCGAGCTCGCGGCCGGCATGGATGCGGGTGAGCATGTCGACGAATCGGAACTGATTGACCTGGAACTTCGAGACCGGCTTTCCGAAGATCATCCGCTCCTGGCAGTACGCGAGGGTCTTGTGCCAGAGATTCAGCGAGGCGGCGTTGGCCTGCAGGAGCGCGATCAAACGCTCGTCCTGGAACTGCATCATCTGTTGCTGGAAGCCACAGCCGATCTCACCGATCGTGTTGGACATCGGCACCCGGACATCCTCGAGATACACAGCGCCGGTGTCCGAGCCCCAGTTCCCGATCTTGTCGAGCAGCGTATAGGAGACGCCCGGCAGGTCGGTCGGGACGACGATCTGGGAGAAGCCCCCGTGACCGGCCTCCTCGTCAGTGACGGCCAGCAAGCACATGAAATCGGCATGCGAGATGTTCGTGATGTACATCTTGCTACCGTTGATGACCCAGTCGTCGCCGTCGCGGACCGCGCGTGTCTTGATCGCCGCGACGTCCGAGCCCGCGTGCGGCTCCGTGACGGCGATCGCGCCTACCATCTCACCGCTGATGGCCGGGACTAGGAACTGATTCTTGAGCTCCTCGGAGCCGAACTGGGACAGCGAAGGGGTCGCCATGTCGGTGTGATCGATGATGCCGAGCGCCACGCCCGCATTGTCGCAGCAGCCGAGCTCCTCGGCGTAGATGGCAGAGTAGGTCCAGTCCAGGCCCCCGCCGCCGTATACCGGATCGTAGCGGATCCCGAGCATGCCGATCTCGCCCATCTTCAGGTAGAGCGACTTGTCGATGCAGCCACGCTCGTCGAACTCGCGAGCACGAGGAACGATCTCGGACTGGACGAATCTGCGAACCGCTTGGCGGAAGAGTCGATGCTCCTCGCGATCGAAGAGATCGTGGTCCGCGAACAACTCCTGGTCCATCGCAGCAAGCTACGCGGCAGGGGATCGACAAGCAACGAGCGCCGGCGGCAGCTGGACCGTGAGGACACGTTCTCGCTGCCGCCGGCATCCCGCTCTGCTGGTCGGGCCGCAACCTGGCAAGACGGCGCCGTCCTCGCTACCGCGCACGCAGGTTGCGGCCCCGGTACGGCTCGTCGGCGGGGACCGAACCGACGAGCCGTCGCAGCCACTATGAGGGCTTCAGGTGCCCCGGATCAGGATGGTACTCGCTCCGCAGCCCCCACCGCGTAGCTCGCCGAATGCGAGCCCACCGTGCTCGGAGCGTGTCCGCCCGTAAATGATGACGTTCGGAAGTCGGGATACGCGTGCATGCCATGCTCGCTGGCGTCCAGGCCCTCGAGCTCTTCGTCTTCGGTCACACGGAGTCCCATCGTGGCCTTCAGCACGCCGAAGATGATCGCGGCCGACACCACCGTGGCCGCACCGTACGCCGCCACACCGATCGCCTGCTTGATCAGCTGATCCGCGCCCGCCATCTCACCGAACACGCCGACTGCCAGCGTGCCCCAGATCCCGCACACCAGGTGGACGGAGATCGCACCGACCGGATCGTCGATACGGAGGCGATCGAAGAGGATCACCGAGTAGACGACGATCACACCGGCGATCAGGCCGATGAGCATCGAGGAAATCATCGCCATCTGATCGGCACCGGCCGTGATGCCGACCAGGCCGGCCAGGATGCCGTTGAGCGTCATCGAGAGATCGGGCTTCTTCGAGATCGCCCACGACGTGAACAACGCGCCCATCGCACCGGCGGCCGCGGCCAGGCAGGTCGTCACCAGCGTGAGCGACACCGCGGCCGGATCGGCGTTGAGAACCGAGCCGCCGTTGAACCCGAACCATCCGAGCCAGAGAAGGAAGACGCCGACCGTCGCCATCGGCATGTTGCTGCCGGGGATCGGGTTGAGGCGACCGTCCTTGGTGTACTTGCCGAGTCGCGGTCCGAGCATCCAGGCGCCGACGAGCGCGCCCCAGCCGCCGACCGAGTGAACCAGCGTCGAGCCCGCGAAGTCGTAGAAGCCCATGGCGTCCAGCCAGCCGCCACCCCACTTCCAGGAGCCGAGCCACGGGTACACGAGCGCGACGAAGACGGTGGCGAAGATCATGAACGCCGAGAGCTTCACGCGCTCGGCGACCGCACCCGAGACGATCGTCGCGCAGGTGGCGGCGAACATCGCCTGGAACAGGAAATCGGTCCAGTACGTGTAGTTGCCGTCGGTGTAAGCCGCGGTCATGTCGTCGGCACCCGGAAACAGGCCGAAACCCGAGAACCCGAGAAAACCGTTGAAGTCACCCGGATACATGAGATTGAAGCCCACGATCGCGTAGGTCAGGACGCCGACCGATACGATGAACGTGTTCTTGAACAAGATGTTGGTCGTGTTCTTCGCTCGCGTCAGACCCGACTCCAGCGTCGCGAAACCGAGGTGCATGATGAACACCAGGCCGGCCGCGATCATCAGCCACAGGTTGTTGACGGTGAACAGGACGGGGCTGATTTCCCCCCCCTCCTCTGCCAGCGCCGCACCGGCACCTGCCAGGACGAGCAGTGCCGCAATGAATCCGATCTTCGTTAGTCGCTCTCTACTTCTCATGGTGTCCCACCTTTTCTCCTTACGATTTCCTTGGTCTCATTAGGACGTGTAGTCCGAAGACACCTGGTAAGAAGCAGAATCGATGCCAATGGCGCGCTGCGCTGAAGCTCGCGCCGATTGCGGACTCGTGCGGCGGTTCTCGATCGGATCCCATATTTTCTGACTACTTCCTGGACACCTGCTGCCTGATTGCTGAGCACGTGGATAATCCCGCATAAGACTTGACGGAAGTCTTGATGGCAGTGATAAGCTATCCAGATGGAAATCAAGGCCCTGCGTACCTTCATCGCAGTTGCCGAGACGGGCAGCTTCACGCGAGCGGGGCAGCGGCTGAGCGTGAGCCAGTCCGCGGTCAGCCAGCAGATTCGGATCCTCGAGAAAGACGTCGGGACGCCGCTGTTCACGCGCCGGGCGCGCAACGTCACGCCGACCCAGGCCGGGAACGTCCTGCTGCCCTACGCCCGCCAGATCACCGCGAAGGCCGACGAGGCCGCGGCCGTGATCTCCGATTTCGAGGGAATGGGCCGGGGACGGGTCGCGATCGGCGCCGGCGGTGCCATCTGCCATCACGTCCTGCCCTCGATCCTCAGCGAGTTCAGCGCCCGATTCTCGAAGATCGAGATCCAGGTCCTGTCGGGTTTCACCATGGAAACGCTCGATCGCACGCTGGACGGCACGGTCGATGTCGGCCTGCTGGTGCTGCCGATCACGACCGGCGGCCTTACGGCGACCGAGCTCGGGCGCGACGAGCTCGTGGCCATCGCCCCCCGCGGGCACCGCTGGGAGTCGCTCGAGAGGGTGCGAGCCCGAGATTTCACTGCCGAGCAGGTCGTCGTCTACAACCGCAGCAGCCGAACGTTTCGGACCCTCGAGCGATTCCTGCTCGAGGACGGTGTGTTCCCGAAGTTCGGGATGGAGATCAGCGACCTCGAAGCCGTCAAGAAGATGGTCGAGGTGGGGCTCGGCGTATCGGTGGTCGCGGCCTGGGCCGCGCGCCGCGAGGTCGACGACGGTGCTATCATCTCGCGCCCGCTGGCGCCGCGAGGGCTCTACAGAACCTGGGGCCTGGTGCGGCGGTCGGGTGAGACCGCCACCGCGTCGCACCGCGCATTCATCAACATCTGCAAGTCCCGGTTCGCGTCGCTGCTTTCCAGCGAGCGCTAGCGGCTCGCTTCGCTCGCCGTACCATCAGATAACGCCGCCTCCGCAGGGCTAGCTGCGAAGCAGGACGTCGGCGCCGAGGCGCACGCGCTCGAGGAGTTTGCGCAGCGCGCCGCTCCTGCCCACGAGCTTGCGCAGCCGGACGATCGCCTTGCGCTGGAGCCGGTACCGGTCGAGCTTCTTCGGCTTCGGCCTGGCTCCGGAGAAGCCGGCCTCCTCGAGCGGCTGCCAGATGGTTTCAACGGGATAGCCCCAGAGCTCCAGATCCTCGGGAGCAAGCCGCTCGATGATGCCACGGCACAGTTCCATGCGCGCGGGGTCTGCAGCGATCTCGGTCGCCCACTTGTGGATCGACGCCGTCGTCGGACGCGAGTGCTGCCCCACGCCGATCGGATCGCCCAGTCCCTTGCCCTCGTACTCGTGCTTGCCGTAGTTCACGGCCTCCGGCTCGTTCGGCACGCCCAGGAAATCGAAGATCTCCGCCAGCACCGGCGCCGGATCGGCCACCAGCTTCTCGTAGACGACGTGGTAGCGCAGCGTCTTCGCGTCGCGCAGGAATTTCGCGATCGCCGGCACGTAGCGCTCGGCGATCGGGTTGTAGTCGTGCGCTGCCTGGTAGT
Source organism: Myxococcales bacterium (assembly GCA_004525875.1). The sequence continues at coordinate 4,215 of SPBQ01000029.1, read as the reverse complement.
CGCTGTCGAAGAACGATTCCGCATAAGAGCTGAAGATCACCAGCGGATGGCGTGTGAGGACGATGTACTTCGCGCTCGGATATATGCGCGCCATGAAGTCGAGGATGAGCGCGTAGGCCGGCGTTTTGTCGAGGAACAGCGCCTCGCCCGGATGGGCGGCCAGGTAGCGAAGGTACAGTGTGTCCGTGTAGGCGCGGCAGGCATCGATGTAGTCCTGCTCACCGCCCGGCAACTCTGCGACAAACTCGCGGATCGACTCGGCCGCGAGGATCGCGTCGTAGGGCGCCTTGTCGACCTTCGCGTAGTATCCGAGATGGGCCAGCGGGGTGAGCATGTTCGGCTCACCCCGCGTGAGGATCTGAGAATGGGAACCGAGCATGCGAGCGAGCAGGGTTGAGCCCGAGCGCGGGGATCCGATTACGAAGAATACTTTCCCGGCGTTGTCGTTCATCGCGTCGGGACGGCAGCCGTCCGGGTTTCAATCCTATCAGATGCGAGTTTCACTTTCGGTGGTTTGAGGACTGCACTGGACGCGTCAGTCGGGCATCGGTGGCGCGATCCTGGCCTCGATCCAGGCGCCGAGATCGGCCAGCACCTCAGTCTTGCAAGTCTCGTTGAACATCTCGTGACGGCCGTCCTCGTAGATCTTCACTGTAAGGTCGGGCGAGGATGAAGCCTCGAGATAGGTTCGCGCACCCTCGGCGCTGCACAGCGCGTCGCTCGAGCCGTGGATCAGGAGCACCGGCAACGCGATCTCCGAAGCTCGGCCGTCGACGTGTACGACCCCCTCGAAGATGCGGAGCAGGAGATCCTCCGTGACCCGTTCGCGGAGAACCAACGGATCGGTGAGATAGGCCTCCTGCACGGCGGGGCCGTGACTGAGCGTGGCGGCATCGATCGTGCGCCCGCCCTCCTCGACGATCGGAACGATAGCCGGGCTCGACAGCACGAGGTAGTCCGGACGCGGCCGACGATCGAGAACGTACGCCGTGACGATGAGGCCACCCATTGAATGACCGAGGAGCACCAGCGGCAGCCCACCGGCCGTCGCTCGAACCCGCTCGTGGAAGAGCGCCAGGTCGGCGAGAAAGTCGTCGAAAGCCGAGATCCAACCCGTGCGCCCACCGGATCGGCCGTGGCCGCGCTGGTCGTAGCCACAGACGCGGACGCCGCGGGCGGCCAGGTAGTCACCAACGTGCTCGTAGCGGCCCGTGTGCTCGCCGAGCCCGTGCACTAGCAGCAACACGGCGCGGGCAGGGCCTTCGGGCTCCCACGTCCGGGCTAGCAACTCCTCACCCCCGCTCCCCACGAACCCCTCGCTATGCGAGCTCACGTCGTCGTCACCTCCCACCCGGGAGCCGCATCTGACCCGGCAATCGCCTCATGACGCAACCGTGGCCAGGCCCAGGCGCGCCGCCGCTTCGGGTCCGTTCACTGACAATTCGGCGAGTTTTCTGCACAGCGTACGATTTACCCAGATGGGTGATTGACGGCAGACCGTAATTCCTGCGACATGACCTTCGCAAAACGAAGTCGGGGTAGGGGGAAACCGTAGTGATCGAGGCAGTCTGTTTGTGTATCGGCTTCATCGTGGTTGGCGTGCTGTTCTCCGAGGGCTGACGGTCGAGGTCATTTCTTCTTCCCCGCCTCGTCGCCCATCGTCAGTGCAGCGTCGGGCCGTTTCCGAACCTCTTCTTCTGTAGTCGACGGAACCTCCAGCGGTAGTAGGCCCGTTTGACGTCGTGCCAACCCGGCATGGCCCCGAGGCCGAGCCCGCCCTTGCTCCACCAGCGAAGATAGACGTAGCCGAAGGCCATACCGCCGAGATGGGCGGCGTAGGCGATGCCCTCCCCTGTCGACTCCATCGCCTGAAGTAGCTCGGCAACAATGAGGAACACGATCACGTGTCGCACGCGGACCGGGAACAGGAACGCGAGCAGTACGATGCGATTCGGAAACCACATGCCGTACGCCATCAACACGCCGTAGATAGCGCCCGACGCGCCGACCGTGGCCATCGAGCTGTCGAATCGCACGAGAGCGTAGGTGATACCGCCACCGATCCCGCACAGGAAGTAGTAGCGGATGAAGAAGCGCGGCCCCCACCGCTGCTCGAGCTCCGAACCGAACATCCAGAGCATCAGCATGTTGATGAGGAGGTGGAGGACACCGCCGTGCAAGAACTGGTAGGTGAAGAGTCTCCAGATCTGGAAGTTCTTGACGAGATCCGCGGGATATAGAGCGAAGAAGTCGATGAGGCGGTTGCCCCCGACCAGCCTCTGGAGGACGTACACCGCTATGTTCGCGATGATGAGCGCCTTCACCACCGGCGGCACCGGTCCCGCGGGCCCGAGGTGTACTCCCCCGGGCCCGGACAGACCGTACCTGTAGCGTTGCTTCATCGTTTGTTGGGAGAGCCGGCGCGTCCGGCCTCAGAGATAGGTGAGCCAGCGGTCGTACTCACTGCGCTGCCCCTTGATGACAGCGAAGTACTCTTCCTGGAGGCGCTTCGTCACCGGTCCCGGCTTCCCCTCCCCGATCTCGCGATCGTCCAGCGACCGCATCGGAGTGATCTCGGCCGCCGTGCCCGTGAGGAAGGCCTCGTCGGCGATGTAGATCTCGTCGCGCGTGAATCGTTCCTCGACCACTTCGTACCCAGCCTTCTGCAGCAACTCGATCGCCGAGTTACGCGTGATCCCCTCCAGAACCGTGGCGATCGGAGGCGTCTTGATCCGGCCACCGCGAACGATGAACAGGTTCTCGCCGCAGCCCTCTGCTGCGTAACCGTCGACGTCGAGCATGAGCGACTCGTCGTACCCCGCGCTACGCGCCTCGAGACTCGCCAGGATCGAGTTGACGTAGTGTCCGACCGCCTTCGCCTTCGTCATCATCGTATTGACGTGGTAACGCTGGAATGAAGAGGTTCGCACACGGATTCCGTTCCGCAGGCCATCCTCTCCCAGATACGCCCCCCACGGCCAGACTGCGACCGATAGCCGCACCGGGTTGTTCGGAGCCGCCAGACCCATCTCACCGTCGCCGACGTACAGGAGCGGCCGGATGTAACACTCGTCCAGCTCGTTGGCGCGGATCGTCTCGAGACAGGCCTGCTCCATCTGATCAACGTCGTACGGCGTGGCCATCGCGAGGACGCGGGCCGATTGCCACAACCGGACGATGTGCTCGTGCAATCGGAACACGGCCGATCGACCGTCCTCGCAGCGATAGCAGCGGATGCCTTCGAACGCCCCCACACCGTAGTGAAGCGTGTGGGTGAGGACGTGGACCCTGGCCTCGTCCCAGGGAACCAGCTCCCCGTCCATCCAGATGAGCTTGGCCTTGTCCATCCGCGCACAGCTACCTGGCGGCTGCTCAAACGTCAACGTGGCTACGGAAGCGCTTCTCGTACAGCGACCGCACTTCCTCGCGCGTCGCCTCGTAACGGATGAGAAGCTCGCCGCCCGGGTTCGTACCCGAGAAACCCATGCGGCGCGCCAGCGGACCGATCACCTCGGCATCGGTCCCGAGCTGCTCGACGGGGCGGTCGCGCTCCAGCCGCAGGCGTCCCTCCAGCAGTCTTAGGAACAGATAGTGGGTCTCCAGCGTACGGGTCTCGCGCGCGTCGATCAGCCCCTCCCCCGCGAGCGCGCGGATCGCCTCGAGCGTGCCCCGAACCCGCATCTCCGGGTGGTCGTGGCCGTGCCGCAGCAGCAGCATCTGAACGATCGTCTCGATGTCGACGATGCCGCCACGCCCCGTCTTGATGTTGCGCTGCGCGGCGGTCTCCTGCGCCAGCTCGTTCTCCACGCGCATCCGCAGCGAGTCGATCTCGCCGACCTCATCGCCGTCCAGTCCGCGCCCATAGACGAACGTCTCGATGAGCTCGTGGAGCTGCTCGCTCAGCGCAGGCGGGCCGTACGTCACGCGCGCGCGGATGTGGGCCTGGCGCTCCCAGAGCTCCGCCTCCTCGCAGTGGTACTCCTCGAAGCGCTCCAGCGATACGACCAGCGGGCCGGAGCGACCTGAGGGGCGCAGGCGAGCGTCGATCTCGTAGACGACACCGTCGCGCGTACGCGTCTGCAGAATGCTCATCGTCTTCTGTACCCAGCGCGTGGCGAAGCGGTGCGCGGCGTCGTTGTAGCCGTCGGCCGGCGAGCGGTAGACGAATAACAGGTCGAGATCGGAGCCGTAGCTCATCTCGTTGCCGCCCAGCTT
>SPBQ01000357.1 GCA_004525875.1 Myxococcales bacterium | reverse complement strand
GACCCGGATCACGGGCCAGCAGCTGGTAGAGTGTCGTGTCCACACCGTAGCTGTTGTCGCGCGTGTTGCTCATGACGCCGAGATTCGAATCCGTATAGCGCAGGCTCTTGCGGGTCGCCTTGTCGAAGTAGCCGTTCGCGTTGGAGTCGATCTCCTGGAGATAGAAGCGGTCGGTAACCGCGAGGATGTCCGAGTAGAGCCTGACGTTCCCGATCACGTCCTGTCGGTGGTGGAGAGCTAGCAGGAAGCGGTTCTCGGGAATGGAGCTGTTGGTGACGGAGGGATCGAACAGGGGCGAGTCGATATTCGAGCCCCCGCTCCGGATCGCCTCGTTGAAGTACTGCAGCTCGAGCCGCCCGTCGATCCCTCGGTCGAATCGATAGCGATACTCGCCCCCCAGCCCGAGCCGGCGGCTGGTCTCGACTGCCGCGACAATCGTGGCGTCGCTCTGCTTGTCGATCGCCCAGAAGTACGGCTGCTCGTACACGAAACCGCGTTCGCTCGAGATACCAACGCTCGGCATCAGGACTCCCGAGGTACGGCGGAAGCGCGTGGGAAACTTGGCGTACGGCAGGTAGAGGATCGGCACCCCCCGCACCCGCAGACGTCCGCGCCGAACCGCGCTGTAACCGTCGAGCTCGATGTCGACGTCCTCGCCGGAGAGCTCCCAGTCCGGCTCGTGCTCTTCGGATCGCATGCACGCGGTGTAGCGGCCCCCGTCCAGCGAGTAGCTGCGCCCACTGTTCTTCCGAACCACCTCGCCGCCGAAGCTCCCGGGACGGTCCTTCACCTCGACGGTCACGTCGCGGAGCACGCCGGTCTCGGCTTCCAGATACAGGTCGCAGGATTGCGCTCGCACCACGATCTCGGGCGCGTCGAAGACCAGTCCGCCGTCGGCGACGAGACGGTTCTGATCACGGTTGTAGCTCACCGACTCCGCCGTAAGCTTGTTGTCCTTCCATGTGGCGACGACGCCGCCGTGAGCGCGAACGATCGAATCGCCCTTTTCGTACGAGACCTCGTCGGCCTCTACCTCGAGACGCTGCGCGGATGCCCACGTGGCCGCTGCTAGCGGCACGAGAGCGCCGAGCACGAGCACGAGCGCTTGGGTCCGCGTCACACCCACGCTCCTAGATCGCTCTCGATACGAAAGGCTCCTCATCGCCACCGCACATCACGTACAGCTCCGCGGCCAGGAAGATCGATCCCGTGACCACGATGCTGCCCTCCGGTCCCGCCTGCCGCCGCGCAAGCTCCAGCCCCTGTGTCGCACTCGCGGCCACCCGGCAGGCCCGCTGGCCGGCCACCGCGTCGGCTGCCGATCTCGGGTCGAACGACCGAGGCGTATCGACGGGTGCGAGTACGACCTCGTCGAACATCGGCACAAGCCGGGAGAGCATCTCCGCCCAGGGCTTGTCGCCCATCGCACCGAAGAGCAGCACACGCCGCCTGCCCGTGCCGAGTCGCGCGAGAACTGCGGGGAGTGCCACGCACAGCGTGTGCACCGCCTCCGGGTTGTGGGCTGCGTCGACGACCACCGCCGGCGCACCGGCAAAGCACTCCAGGCGGCCCGGCCAGCGTACCGTTGCCAGCGCCCGCTCGACGGTCCCCGGCGCCAGCGGGAAGCGGCCCGCCAGGAGACGTGTCGTGGCGGCCGCTACCGCCCGGTTGACGCGCTGGTGCTCGCCCGCCAGCGAGACCCTCGCGTCGGTCGGCCAGGGTCCGAAGTCCCGGCCGTAGCGCAGCCACGGCGCCTGGTAGTCGCCGCGGATGCGCTCGATCGTGACCACCGCCTCGTGAGGCAAATCCCCTGTCACGACAGGGATATCCGCCCGTATGATACCGGCCTTTTCGCGCGCGATGCACTCGATGGAATCTCCAAGGTATGCCTGATGATCGTAGCCTATCGAGGTGACGACGGCCGCTACTGAATGCACGACGTTGGTGGCATCGAGCCGGCCGCCGAGGCCGACCTCGACGACAGCGAGATCGACCTCACGGCGGCGGAACTCGAGGAACGCCATCAGCGTGGCGATCTCGAAGAACGTCAGCCGGACGCCGGCGCCGGTCATCGCGTCGCGTACGCGGGCAGCATGCGCAACCACGGCCTCTTCGTCGATGAGGTCCGTCCCAACACGGATCCGCTCCCGGAACGAGAGCAGGTGCGGCGACGTGTAGAGGCCCGCGCGCAGGCCTCCGGCCGTGTACGCCGCGTGGAGCATCGCGGCCGTGGAGCCCTTGCCGTTGGTGCCTGCGACATGGATGGCCGGGAAGGCCCCCTCCGGGTGGTCGAGGGCGTCGAGAACCGGCCCGAGTCGCGCGAGCCGGAAGTCCATTCCGCGCCGGACCTCGAGACCGCAGAGCCAGGCCAGGGTGGTCTCGTAGCTCAACTCAGCCGTTCCCGCCGTACGCCTCGTCAAGAGCCTTGCGCAGCGATCCGACGAAGCGCCCGCATGCCACCGCGGCATCGCGCGTGCCCGCCTCGTGAACCGTGCGCACGAGCGCCGAGCCTACGACGACGAGGTCGGCGTAGGCGGCAACCGCTACCGCCTGCTCGGGGCTGGAGATCCCGAACCCCACACCGACCGGCAGACCGACGTGCGCGCGCACGCGCTCAACCTGTTCACGGATTCCCGTTGGCGCCGCTGTGCGCGCACCGGTCACGCCCGTGACCGACACGAAGTACACGAAGCCGCTCGCCACGCGGGCCACCGCGTCCAGTCGAGAGGCGTCGCTGGTGGGCGCGAGCAGGAAGATACGATCGAGCGAGCTGCGCTCGCAGGCATGGACCAGTGGGCCCGCTTCCTCGGGCGGCAGATCTACGCACAGGATACCGTCAGCACCGGCCGCACGCGCGTCCGCGGCGAGCCTGTCGTCGCCATAGCGAAAGAACGGGTTGTAGTAGCCGAACAGCAGGAAGGCGACTTCAGTCTTCTCACGAAGCTTCGCCACCATCTCGAGGACTCGCGGCAGCGAGCTTCCCGCCGCAAGCGCGCGCTGGCTCGAGGCCTGGATCACCGGGCCGTCAGCGATCGGGTCCGAGAACGGCACTCCGAGCTCGATGATGTCGGCGCCGGCGTCGGCGGCCGCGAGGATGATGTCGCGACTCGTGGACAGGTCGGGGTCACCGACCGAGACGAACGGCACGAGCGCCTTGCGGCCGCTACGCGCCGCAGCGTCGAGCATCCGTCCCATGCGTGTGTTGTCGTTACTGCCCGTCATCGCTCCACCGCGTCCGCGAGCCGAGGATTAGCCTCGAAGATTCACCCCCAGGTACTCGGCCACGCTCTCCATGTCCTTGTCACCACGCCCGGAGAGACTCACAACCACGACGCCGTCCTTGCCGAGCTGGGCCGCCGCGGGGACCGCATGCGCTACGGCGTGTGCGCTCTCCAAAGCGGGGATGACGCCTTCGATGCGCGAGAGTAGCTGGAGAGCCTCGACAGCCTCCGCATCCGTCACGGCAACGTAGCTCGCCCTTCCGCTCTCGTGCAGCCAGGCGTGCTCGGGGCCCACGCCCGGATAGTCGAGGCCCGGCGCGATCGAGTGCGCCTCGCGGACCTGGCCCAGCTCGTCCTGCAGGAGGAACGTCTTCTTCCCGTGCAGCACCCCGACCTGCCCGCGCGAGATCGAGGCCGAGTGAGCGCCACCATCGAGTCCACCGCCGGCCGCCTCCACCCCCGTCATCGCGACCGACACATCG
>SPBQ01000499.1 GCA_004525875.1 Myxococcales bacterium | reverse complement strand
TGATACTGAGCGTGGGCGGGAGATCCACCGTTTCCCAGGCGGCCTCCGGGGTCGTCGCGGCATTGACGACGATGACGACGACGTTACGTAGGACTCCGTCCTGGGCCGGACGCTCGCCCGGGCGCGGTGGTCGCAGTGTCCAGGCCTCGAACGGGCCGCGCAAAGCCAGGTTGTCGGAGATGCCGCCGTCGACCAGGCGGATGTACTTGCGCCGGTCGGAGTTCAGATAGGAGTCGAGGTTGCGCGCGTTGACGTACATGCGGTCGAAGGAATAGTCGCGCGCGGCCTCGCGCATCACCCACTCCGGTGGTTCGAAGCCGCAACCGCCGGCGAAATTCTTGAGCGTGATGGGCGCGAACAGCCCCGGCACGGCGGAGGATGCCGTCACGGCCCTGGCAATCGGATAGGTGAGCAGGTCGGAGCACAGGAAGTCGAACTGATCTTGATTGAACGCGAACGGGTGGCCGGTGGCCATGTCGGTGGCGAAGATCTGGATGGCGGGCCCGTCGTGTTCCTCCAGATCGGCGAAGCGCGCCCCGTCGAAGATTTGCTCGTCGTAGTACTGTGCGGCCAGGTCACTGCGCGTGAACCACGGTGAGAAGAGGCGCGGCCAGTTCCACGGCGCGAGCAGTCGCATACCGATGTCGCCTTGAACGTCGCGGCGCAGGAAGCGCTCCTCGAAGGTTTTGAACGTGTCGCGACCGTGCAGTCCGTAGTACGCGGCCGTGAAGCTGCCGCCCGAAACCCCCGAGATCACGTCGACCTCGTCGACGAGCACGCGCTCGCGCCCGTCGAACGCCAGGAGCGTCTCGGCGAGCTCCTCGAGGACTCCGTACGCGAACGCCGCCGCGCGCGTGCCGCCGCCCGAAAAGGCCAGCGTGAGCAGAAGCTCGTTGGAGCGTCCGGCCTGCGGTCGTGTGCGGGGCCGGTAGCCTGCCATCGGGCCGGTTTCCGGAACGGGGTCGTTGACGGCGAAGTAGGCCGTGCAGCCCTGCGCCAGGAGCGCGGTGAGCGCGAGCAGGAGAACAGCCGTACTGGGGCCGTGGTGGCCCCTGGGCCATCCCGCGCCCCGTCTGCTTACGCGGTCCTCCCCCATCGGCGAGCGGAGCCTAGCAGCGCCATCTCCGCGGGCCAACGCGGTTGCACACCATGTTGCCGTTGCGTCGCCGGTCGATTATCCCCGGACGTCGGTATGTCCGATCGCCCGCTCGAGCCCGAAACCCGCTACGCGAAGAGCAGCGGTCTGCATATCGCCTATATGACCGTCGGCGACGGGCCGATCGACCTGGTGATGGTCCCGGGGTTCACCTCTCACCTCGAATGCCTCTGGGAGCAGCCGCGCGCCGCCGCGCTGTGGCACCGACTGGCGGCGTTCGCGCGCCTGATCATCATCGACAAGCGCGGCACCGGGCTCTCCGATCGCGTGCCGGAGGACCAGCTGCCCACGCTCGAGCAGCGCATGGACGACCTGCGCGCGGTGATGGATGCCGCCGGCTCCGAACGCGCGGCCCTGCTCGGCTTCTGGGAGGGGGGGCCCATGTGCACCCTGTTCGCGGCTACTTACCCGGAGCGCACACGAGCGCTCATCCTGTTCGCCGCGCCTGCGGCGTTCCGCCAATCCGAGGACTATCCGTGGGCGCTCACCGATGAGGAGCACGAGGACGTCGTACGGAGCATGAGCGAGAACTGGGGACAGGGGCTGGTCTACGCTGGGCTGGCGCCGTCGGTGGCAGGTGACGAGGCCATGATGCGCTGGTTCGGACGTATCGAGCGCATGGGCGCAAGCCCGGGAGCCGTGATCGCGCTCTGGAGGATGAACAAGGAGATCGACATTCGCCACGTGCTGCCGTCCGTCCACGTTCCGACGCTGCTCTTGCACCGCCGGGAGGATCCAGCCGTCCCGCTCGATGTCAGCCGCTACATCGCCCGGCGCATCGAGGGGGCGCGTCTGGTAGAGCTCGACGGCAAGGATCATCTTCCCTGGGTCGGTGACACCGAATCCCTGGCCGCGGAGATCCGCAGCTTCTTGACCGGCACCCGCGAGGAGGTCTACATCGATCGCATCCTCGCCACGATTCTGTTCGTGGATATCGTCGGCTCTACCGAGCAGGCCGTCGAGCTGGGCGACAGTCGCTGGCGCAGGCTGCTCGACGAGTTCTATACGATGTCGGCCGGCGTGCTCGAGCAGCATCGCGGCCGGCGGGTGAACACGACCGGGGATGGTTTCTTGGCGAGCTTCGACGGGCCCGCCCGCGCAATTCGCTGTGCGCAGGCCCTCGTCGAGCAGTGCCGTCCCCTCGGTTTGCATGTGCGTGCCGGGCTCCATACCGGCGAGTGCGAGCTACGCGGCGAGGATCTCGGCGGCATCGCCGTTCACATCGGTTCGCGTGTCGCCGATCTGGCTCCGTCCGACGGCGTGCTGGTATCCGGTACGGTGAAGGATCTGGTGGCCGGCTCGGGTATCGCATTCGACGCCCGCGGACAGGCGGAGCTCAAGGGGCTCGACGGCACGTGGAAGATCTACCAAGTGAGAGAGGATAGAGGATGAACCTGGCGAGCATGTGGGAGGCGGTCGCGGATCGCTTGCCCGATCACCTCGCACAGATCCACGG
>SPBQ01000179.1 GCA_004525875.1 Myxococcales bacterium | reverse complement strand
TCCGGCGCGTTTCGATCATGCGTCGGTGACGGCTGCCTGTGCGAGCTGCCACAACGGTGCGATCGCGACCGGCAAGGGGGTCACACACATCGCCAGCACGTCGACGTGCGAGGCGTGCCATTCCACGGCGCGGTTCGAGCCGGCCACCCGTGTCGATCACGCCGAGGTGACCGGGAGCTGCGCGAGCTGCCACAACGGCGTCGTCGCCGCCGGCAAGTCGGCCAACCACATCGCGAGCGGCAACGCCTGCGGCGACTGCCATTCGACCAACGCGTGGACGCCGGCGACGTTCGACCACGCCTCGGTGACCGGACAGTGCTTCAGTTGCCATAACGCTGCGATCGCGACCGGCAAGGGTGTGACGCACATCGCCAGCTTGAACAACTGCGAGGTGTGCCACTCGACGTTGCGATTCTCGCCGGCCACCCGTGTCGACCATACGGCGGTGGTCGGAACCTGCTCGAGCTGTCACAATGGAGTCGTCGCGTCCGGAAAGATGGCCGGTCATCTCCCTACCGGCAATGCATGCGACGATTGCCACACGACGAGCGCCTGGACACCCGCGCTCTTCGATCACACGGGAGTCTCATCGCCCTGCACCAGCTGCCACAACGGTACGACGGCGACCGGCAAGTCCGCGGACCACGTGCTCACCAGCGCCCAGTGCGACACCGGCCACAGCACCCTGGCGTGGTCCCCGGCAAGATTCGATCACGACGCCGTCACCGGCTCCTGCTCCAATTGCCACAACGGCGCCACCGCAACCGGCAAGCCCGGGAATCACTTCACGACAACGCTGCAGTGCGACTCTTGCCACACGACCACCGACTGGAGCCCGATCCTCTTCACGCACAGCTCGGCAAACTATCCTGGCAATCATCGTTCGAGCGTCGGGTGCCTCGATTGCCACACGACGAACGCCGAGACGTTGACGTGGCAGTTCGCGGCCTACCAGCCGGACTGTGCAGGGTGCCACGCGAATGACTTCAAGCGCGGCCCGCACAAGAAAGGCGAGAACCCCGACGTGTTCTATACCGTCGGTGAGCTCCGCGACTGCAGCGGGGCCTGTCACATCTATTCGGACGCCGCGTTCACGCAGATCAAGAAGAGCCGCAACGGGGAGCATCGGGCCAACGCTGGAGGATTCTGACATGTCGATGATGATGCGGTTGTGCGGAGTGGGTGGTTTCATGATCGTTGGGCTGACGGCGACGGTGGTGCCGCCGAGCCGTGCGCGTGCCGAACCCGTCCGGCAGCGTGTTCTCGATGAAATCGACGTACGCGGTGATGATGCTTGCTCGATCATCCGGGTGAGCTTCAACTTCCCCGTGCGCTACATGTCTCATTTCCCGCTCGAGAAGGGCGACGAGCTGCGCATCCAGCTGCAGCCGATCGCCGTGAGCGCCGAGGACCTCGATGCGCTCTTCAAGCGGGAATCGCTGGTACCGACGGACTTCGACGATCGAGTTCCGCTCCGTGAAGTCGTCTACGAAGGTGATTCACCCGGCGCTCGCTATCTCACCCTGCGCTTCGATCGATCCGTGAGCTTCGGTGCCGGCCAGGGCCCTGACTTCCGGAGCCTGCAGGCCGGCTTACCGGGCCCCACGAACGTCGGTGCCTGCCCGCCCGAGCGCGAGTAGCGTTCACGAACGCAGACGAACGTCGCGCTCCTGCCATGATTCGATCGACAAGGAACACACACGCCGCCGCGCGTGGCCCCGCTCGCGCCTCGGGGGTCTCCTGGACGCTTGCGCTCGCAGCATTCATGGTGGTATTCATGCCGGCTCGCCCGAGTGCGGCTGGACCCGTGCCTCAGGTCGAGCCGTCGGCCATCGCGGCGCCGCAGGACGAGGAGGGGGACGATGGGCACTTTGCGATCAACCTGGCTTCTTACCTCGATCCGATAACGATCGCCGACCTGCCCCCATTCGATGTGCCGGCAGGGATGCAGCTCTACATCAGCGACTTCGTCAAGGGCGGCAAGCACTGGTACCGCGCGCGTCTTGGTCTGTTCGCGAACAGGGCCGAGGCCAAGAGTGTCATGCAGGCTCTGAGCGACGTCTATCCACAGGCATGGCTTACGCGGGTGTCCGAAGCCGAGTGGATCCGTCTGAAGATGTCGCAGCCGCCCTCCCTACCTGCCCCGCAGCCATCGGCCGGATCCACCGGCAAGGACGCTGCCGCCCGCCGTGCCGAGGCCGACGCCGCAACTGCGAAGGCGGAGGCCGAAACACGACGCCTGCTCGATCAAGCCGCGAGCGCGCTGCAGACGAACAATCTCGACCGTGCGATCGCCCTCTATACCAAGGCGCTTTCGCTGCCCGCCAACAGTCTGCAGACAACGGCACGCGAGCTTCTCGGGCTGGCGCGCGAGCGCAACAACCAGCTCGCACACGCCAAGGCCCAGTACCAGACCTATCTCTCTGAGTATCCCGATGCCGAAGGCGCGCCGCGCGTCCGTCAGCGGCTGGACGGACTGCTCAGCGCGAGCAAGCCGGACCAGAAGAGGCTGCGTCCGGGAAAACGCGGGACCGTCGGGCCGAGCTGGGACGTGTCGGGAGGCTGGTCGCAGTTCTACCGGCGCAACGCGCGCGTCTCGGCTCCGGGCGGAGGCGATGTGGATGGATCGACGCTCTCGACCGATCTCAACCTGACCGGGCGCGTCCGGAGCCAGGCCTACGACATCCGCGCTCAGCTGACCGGCGGACGCGATCAGGATTTCCTCGACGCCGACGACAGCGAGATCCAGCTCAACGACATGTACTTCGACGCCAACCAGAAGCACTGGGGGGCCGGCGCCCGGCTGGGACGCCAGACTCGTAGCAGCGGCGGCGTCCTCGGCCGATTTGACGGCGCGGCCATGGGCTACGACCTGACCGAGCGGACACGCGTCAGCTTCGTCGGTGGGCTGCCGGTGCAGCGTCTCTCACCGGGTGATATCGACACGAGCAAGTACTTCTACGGTCTCGGCGTCGAGCTTGGCCCGTACTTCGAGCGGCTGGAGTTCGATACGTACGCGATCGAGCAACGCGTGGAAGGGATGATCGATCGCCGCGCCGCGGGCGGCGAGGACCGCTATCTCGATGCGTCGCGATCGGTGTTCGGGGCCGTCGACTACGACGTCTTCTATCTCAAGCTCAATACAGCGCTGGTGCTCGCGAACTGGACCCTGAAGAACTTCAGTACGCTGAACGCCTCGTTCGACTATCGGACCACGCCGGTGCTCACGACGAGCAACGCGCTGCAAGGGCAGCTGTCCGATTCGATCGCCGAGCTGCGCAGGACCTTCACGGACGACGAGATCCGTGCGCTCGCAGAGGACCGCACGACGGTCAGCCGAACGTTCACCGTCGGCGCCTCACGACCGATGACGGACAAGTTGCTGGTCTCGGGTCAGTTCACGATGGCCAATCTGTCGGGAACCGAGGCGTCGGGCGGGGTCGAAGCGATGGAGTCGACGGGTAATCAGTTCTTCAACAACGGCCAGATCGTCGGCAGCAACCTGCTCAAGCCCGGCGACATCACGTCCCTCGGCCTGCGGTACGGCGACACGAGCAACTCGGACTTCGTGTCGCTCAACGTCAACACCCGTTATCCATTCAGCCGCATGCTACGATTCAGTCCGAAAGTGGTCTTCGACTACCGCTTCGCCAACGGCGGACAGCCGATCGTTCGGCCATCATCGCGCATCGAGTTCAGCTGGAGACGGAGCATCCAGCTCGAGCTCGAGCTTGGTGGCGAGTGGCTCCGCGACAAGACACCGATCGGCACGGACGATACGCTCGGCTACTTCCTGAACGCCGGCTACCGCTGGGATTTCTGACTGTTCCGGGATCGGGCCAGACGGCCCGCGAGCCGATCGGGTGAGGTGACAACGCCTTCAGGCCGCGACGATCCTGGAGATCAGCGACGGGCAGAACCGTCGGCCAAGGGGGCGCTGAGCTCATGCATGCAGTGTGGATCTGGGCTACAGCGATCGTAGTCTACGGATTGTTCCGACTCTGGTATGACGGCTGGCGCGGTCCGCTGACTCCGCAGGAGATAGAGGGGCACCTTGAACGACTCAGGCCCTCGTCCGACGTCGACTCGGCGCGGATGGAGGCCGTTCGCGGGTTTCTGGAACGAGACGACGGTCGCGAGTTCTTCATGCTCAATCTCGTGCGGCTTCAGCCAGAACCGGTCGCACGTCCCTATACCGGCGAGCGGATGCCCGCCGTCAAAGTACTCGAGGGCTACACCGGTTCCTTCGTTCCCGCGTTGATCGCCGCGCTCGTGCAAATCACTTGGTGAGTCAGGCGCCCCGATTCCCCACCTGCGCCCGTCGACGATTGACGTCGCGGATCGGAGCATTTTCCCGCAGGCACGCTCGGGCCGCCCTTCAGCCGCGGCCGCACGACCACGCCGCGGCCGAGCGACTGATCGCTTGCGTCTGGATCGCGCACGCGGCACCCACTTTCGGTCTTGCGCAGTCGACGAGTAGCCGCCACGTGACTTACCGGTGCACGCGCTTCATTTAGAACCGGACCCCCGCGAACATGACGCAACGTGCACAGCTAGCGCGCCTGAGCCCTGGCGCGACCGCCGACGAGATTGCGGCCGAGCTCGACCGGGCGGGTGGCGTGATCGTCGAGGGCGTCTATGGCGAGGACACGCTGGCGCGGATCGACGGCGAGATTGCGCCGCATCTCGAGCGTGCCGACCCCGGCATGCGCCACCTCAATCCGGCGCTCAACTTCTTCTTCGGCGACAAGACGCGCCATGTGGCCGGGCTGGCCTCCAAGTCGTTCACGTTCGCGAGTGAAGTGCTGTGCGAGTCGACGATCCTCGGTGTCTGCGATCTCGTCCTTGGTCCGTCGTGCGCGAGCTATCAGCTCAATGTCGGGCATCTGCTCGACCGTGGCCCCGGCGCCGAGACTCAGTTCCTGCATCGAGACGAGGACGTATGGATTCACCTACCGCGGCCTCATGCTGAGGTCGAGATGGCTTCGATCACTGCGCTCGACGATTTCACGGAGGAGGTCGGCGCAACGCTCGTCGTGCCGGGCAGTCACCGCTGGGTGCGCGGTCGTGAGCCCGAGCCGCACGAGCTGGCGGTGGCCGAGATGCCACGCGGCTCGGTCGTCGTCTACCTCGGCTCGACGATTCACGGCGCCGGCGCCAACGTCACCGATCGTCGCAGGCGCGGCCTGCACGTGAGCTACGTCGTGGGCTGGCTGCGCACCGAGGAGAACAACGACCTCGCGACGCCGCCGGAGGTCGCGCGTAAGTTGCCGCGCCGCGCGCAGGAGATTCTGGGCTACAGCGTGCACGACGCCATCGAGTCGGCAGGCGGCTATCTCGGCGCTGTCGATCTGCGCGACCCGGTGGAGCTCCTCGCCGAGGGCAAGCTCGGCGGGGCGGGGGAGTGAGTCGTCGGGGTCGGCGTGCCTGGCCGCGACGGCCGATCAGATCCTCATCGCGAGGGCCGCAACGGGCACTTCAAC
>SPBQ01000224.1 GCA_004525875.1 Myxococcales bacterium | reverse complement strand
TCAGTCCATTCCAGTCCGTCACGATCTTTTTGTCCGTCGCAGGCCGGACACGCCGGGACCTTCGCTCCAGCAAAACCGTCCGCGCAGCGTCGATCGCAGCTGCGGCGTCCGCGGGCAGGCGTCCATACCTCGCTCCGATCTTGTCGATCGCGTCCCGACCGAGCACGCAGCGCAGGATACTCTTGCCCTCGAAGTTGCCACCATCCGTGACGTCGAAGTAAGAACAGACGAGATCTACATCCGCCTCGACCACCACGGCGGCCACTTCCTCTCGAGTCCATACGAAGTACTCGCCTTCGACGCCGTTGCTGTCGGCATCCTGGTTCGCGTAGAATCCACCATCGGGCGATCGGAGCTCACGAGCGACATAGTCGAGGACGCCCTCCGCAACGCACCCGTATCGCTCGTCACCGAACGCGAGCCAAGCCTCGGCGTATACATCGGCGAGAAGCGCCTGATCGTAGAGCATCTTCTCGAAGTGGGGGACCAGCCAGGTACGATCCACGGAGTACCGGTGGAAGCCGCCTGCAAGCTGATCATGGATACCACCGTCCGCCATGCGGTCGAGCGCAGTCCTGACGAGCTCCTCGCGCACTGGCGCCGTCCCCACTCGCCCGGCGCCGATCAAGAATGACAAGCACAGGGTCCCGGGGAACTTAGGCGCGAACTGCGGCGCATTGCCGAAGCCGCCGTGATCGCGATCCATGATGCCAGCCAGGCTCTCCGCGGCCGCTTCCACGTCCGCCGCGTTCAGCGCGCTCGCCGAACCGCTGATTCGAGCCAGCGAGTTCAGGCGGCGCGTAATCTCGGCCGCGCTCTCCCGCACCTGGTCGCCGCGCTCACGCCAGCCATTCGCAACGCCCAGCAACACCTTCTCGAAGCCCGGCATACCGCCGCGATCTACCGGCGGGAAATAGGTTCCGGCGTAGAACGGTTCGAGGTCCGGCGTGAGGAACACCGTCATCGGCCAGCCGCCGTGCCCGGTCATCATCTGCACCGCCTTCATGTAGATACTGTCGAGGTCCGGCCGTTCCTCGCGGTCGACCTTGATGGACACGAACAGCTCGTTCATGCAGGCCGCGATGCGATCGTTCTCGAAGCTCTCACGCTCCATCACATGGCACCAGTGACAGGAAGAGTAGCCGATGCTGAGGAGGATCGGCTTGTTCTCGTTCCGTGAGCGAGTGCGTGCCTCGTCGGACCACGGATACCAGTCGACCGGATTGTGGCCGTGCTGTCGGAGGTAGAGACTCGGTTCGCTGGCGAGTCGGTTGACGGGACGGTCGGCGCTCACGCGGCTACATAGCGGCGTGAGCGGACAACGTCCATCGGGCTAACGTCAGGAAGCCGCCTGGACCCGGGCCTCGGCGCGGCGATGCTCGCGCAGAAGAGCGGCCACCTCGGCCGGATCTTCGCGGCCCTTGTCGAGCTCCGTTCCGAGGCGTCCGAGGTCGGCGCGCGCAGCTTCGAGGTCGATCTCCCCGGCAAACTCGGCATCGTCGGCGAGGACCGTGACAACATCGCCCCTGACCTCGGCGAATCCCCCGTGTACGACGACACTCTTTTCAGACCCACCCTCGGTGTAACGGAGTACGCCGAGGTCTAGCTCACCGAGGAACGTGACGTGCTCTGGGAACACACCGAACTCGCCGGCAGTGCCGGGAGCCGTGACCTCCGACACCTCGGCGTCCACGAGTAGCCGCATGGGCGTGACGATTCGCAGAGTGAGAGGCATCGGCTCAGGCCGCCATCTTCGCGGCCTTCGCGCGCGCGTCCTCGATACCACCGACCATGTAGAACGCCTGCTCGGGGAGGGCGTCGTGCTCGCCCGCGACGAGCTCCTTGAAGTCGCGAATCGTGTCCTCGAGCTTCACGTATGCACCCGGCGTGCCCGTGAAGGCCTCCGCGACGTGGAACGGCTGAGAGAGGAAGCGCTGCACCTTGCGGGCGCGCGCCACGACGAGCCGATCTTCCTCCGAAAGCTCGTCCATACCCAGGATCGCTATGATGTCCTGAAGGTCCTTGTAGCGCTGCAACACCTCCTGCACGGAGCGCGCGACGTTGTAGTGCTCCTCGCCGAGGATGTTCGCGTCGAGAATTCGCGACGTCGAGTCGAGCGGGTCGACTGCCGGGTAGATGCCCAGCTCGGCGATCTGACGGGAGAGTACCGTGGTCGCATCGAGATGGCTGAAGGTGGTCGCCGGCGCCGGGTCGGTCAGGTCATCCGCCGGAACATAGATTGCCTGCACCGATGTGATCGATCCCTTCGTCGTCGTGGTGATGCGCTCCTCGAGCATGCCCAGGTCGGTGGCGAGCGTCGGCTGATATCCCACGGCCGACGGCATACGACCGAGCAGCGCCGACACCTCCGAGTTCGCCTGCGTGAAGCGGAAAATGTTGTCGACGAACAGAAGGACGTCCTTCGCCTGGACGTCCCGGAAGTACTCGCAAATCGTGAGCGCTGTGAATGCGACACGCGCACGAGCGCCGGGCGGCTCGTTCATCTGACCGTACACCAGCGCCGCCTTGTCGATGACGCCGGACTCCTTCATCTCGAGCCAGAGATCATTGCCCTCGCGAGTACGCTCGCCGACGCCCGCGAACACGGAGTAGCCGCCGTGCTGCTGGGCGACGTTGTTGATCAACTCCATGATGATGACGGTCTTACCGACACCGGCACCGCCGAACAGCCCGATCTTTCCCCCCTTCGAATACGGCGCGAGGAGATCGACAACCTTGATCCCCGTCTCGAACATCTCGACCGCCGTCGACTGATCCACGTACTCCGGCGCTGGCCGGTGGATGCCCATCGTCACAGTGGCTGCCACCGGCCCGAGCTCGTCGACCGGCTGCCCGACGACGTTGAGAATGCGGCCGAGAACCCCTTCGCCGACCGGCGTCTGGATGTGTCGACCGGTGTCCTTCACCTCGAGCCCGCGAACCAGGCCTTCGGCTGCGTCCATCGCGATGGCCCGGACCGTGCTCTCACCGAGATGAGCCGCGACTTCGAGGACGAGATTGTCCGGCTCGTCATTCAGAATCGGGTTCGTCACCGTCAACGCGTTGAGAATTGGTGGGACCTCCCCGGGCGGGAATTTAACGTCGACCACCGCGCCGATCACCTGAGAGATTCTTCCGTTCGCCATGTCCGGTCCTCTGCTCCTTGTAACTCTACCTGTCGCCGCGCGTTCGGAGCGCCGTCGTGCTAGCCCTTGAGCGCCTCGGCGCCGCCGACGATCTCCATGAGCTCGGTCGTGATGCTGGCCTGTCGGGCACGGTTCATCTCGAGCGTGAGTCGGTCGATCATGTCCGATGCGTTGTTCGTCGCGCTGTCCATCGCCGTCATGCGCGAGCCGTGTTCGCTTGCCGACGACTCGAGCATCGCGTGATAGACGCGCGTCTCGACGTATCGCGGCAGCAACGTCGCAAGGATCCGCCCCGCGTTTGGCTCGTATACATAGTCAGCCGCTGCGCCCGCGTTCCCGTCCGCTGAACCTGCATCCTCGGCGGCCACCGGCAGCAGTCGTTCAACGACCGGCAGCTGGGAGATCGCCGAGCGAAAACGGGTGTACGCGATCATGACCCCGCCCGACTCGCCGGCGAGGAAGCGCTCGGTGGCCTCTGCGGCCAGCGCCCGTGCGACGGTCATATCAACCGGCGCGTTGACGTGCTCGCTCACGAGCGTTAACCCGTCGCGCTTCTTGACATGGTCGAAGCCTCTGCGCCCGAACACCGTGAGCGTGGCTCCGGCACCTTCTGCCGAGTCCAGAAATTCTTCGGTCGTGCGGAGCATGTTCGCGTTGTAGCCGCCGCAAAGACCACGATCCGCCGAGATGAGGATCGCGTGCAGCGGAGCGTCGCTCCCCGCCCGTAGCAGTGGGTGTGCATCCTCGCCCGCGCTCGTAGCAAGTGAGCACAGCAGCTCGGTCAGCTTGTGGGAGTAAGCCCTGGCGTTCTCGGCCGCCTCTTGGGCGCGACGCAACTTCGCAGCTGCGACCATCTTCATGGCCTTCGTCACCTGCTGCGTGCTGCGGACCGACGAGATCCGCTTGCGGATATCTTTGAGGTTCGGCACTGGATCTAGGCGAAGATCTTCTTGAACGCTTCGAGCACGGAGTCGAGCTTCGCGACAACCTCGTCGGTCAGCGCGGCCTTCTCCTTGATCAGCTTGAAGAGCTCGGGGTGGGAAGTCTCGACGAACCCGATCAGCTCGGTCTCGAACTGGCCGATCTTGCTCGGCTCGATGGCGTCGATATGGCCCTTCGTGGCTGCGTAGAGCATGACGATCTGCTTGGCGACGTCCTGCGGGACGTATTGTCCCTGCTTGAGTACTTCAACCAGGCGTTCTCCTCTGGCCAGCTGTTTCTGTGTCGCGGCGTCCAGGTCGCTGCCAAACTGAGCGAAGGCTGCCATCTCGCGGAACTGCGCCAGATCCAGACGCAGTGTGCCCGCGACCTGTTTCATCGCCTTGATCTGGGCGGCGCCGCCGACGCGAGACACCGAGAGCCCTACGTTCACCGCCGGCCGCACGCCCGAGTTGAACAGATCCGTTTCTAGGTAGATCTGGCCGTCGGTGATCGAGATGACGTTCGTCGGAATGTATGCCGACACGTCCCCAGCCTGCGTCTCTATGATCGGCAGCGCGGTCAGCGAGCCGCCGCCTCTCGCGTCGCTCATCTTCGCGGCGCGCTCCAGCAACCGCGAGTGGACGTAGAACACGTCGCCCGGGAACGCTTCTCGGCCCGGCGGGCGCCTCAGAAGCAGCGAGAGCTGGCGGTAGGCGACCGCCTGCTTGGAGAGGTCATCGTAGATGATCAGCGCGTGCCGCCCACTGTCACGAAAGTACTCGCCGATCGCTACCCCTGCGTAGGGGGCGATGAACTGCAGCGGTGCCGACTCTGACGCAGTTGCGGCGACCACCACGGTGT
>SPBQ01000534.1 GCA_004525875.1 Myxococcales bacterium | reverse complement strand
ACGACGTCGCTGCCGATGCGTGCTCAGAGCTCAGTCTTGTGGCGGAGAACGCGGAGTCGCTGCCGTTCGCCGATGACTCCTTCGACGCGGTCACGTCGGTGTACCTCTTCCACGAGTTGCCTCGAGGGGTGCGCCGGCGAGTGATGGCGGAGATCGTCCGCGTCGTGCGTCCGGGCGGGACCGTCGTGATCTGCGACTCCGCGCAGCTGGCCGACAGTGGTGATCTGTACGACGTGCTGGAAATCTTTGCCCGCTCCTACCACGAGCCCTACTACAAGAGTTACCTCCGCGACGATGTAGCGGGCATCGCTGCAGAGTGTGGTCTCGAGGTCCAGGCGAGCGCGTCCCACCTGGTCTCGCGCGTGGTAACGGCCCGACGCCCGCGCCGGCGCGCTCAGGCGAAGAGCCAGAGGCCGAGGAGCGTGAGGACGAAGTAGGGCACGAGCACGGCCGCACCGGCGTAGTCTTTTGCCAGTCGCTGGCCGAAGAACAACATCGTCAGGCTCAGTGCCGAGAGCGAGATTCCGGCCACGGCCACGGTGTCGCCCGACTCGCCGAGCAGCAGAGCCGGTACCGCGAGTGCGCAGACCGCCCCCGCGAGAAGCTCCGCGACCGTCACGGTCGTGACCATCAGCGGAACGATCCCGGCCAGAGGCGAGGACGCGAAGTGTCCGCTGAGCCACGCGAGGTTGCCGCTGCGGTCGACGACCTTGTCGATCCCCGACTGCAAGAACAGGATCGCTAGGAACGCGCAGGTGAAGAGCTGTGCGATGCGCACAGGTACCGAGCAGTCGGGGGTCGAGCAGATGAGATCCAAGGCCGGTTCTCCCTCAGCCCTTGAACTCGTCGACGGGCTTGCCGGCCTTCACCCACCCCTTGATGCCTTCGGGCATCACATAGACCCGCTGGAAGCCGGCATTCTGCGCACGCTCCGCGGCGCGCGGCGCGGCGGAGCAGCGCTCGCTCGAACAGTAGAAGACGAGCGATGCGGCCTTGTCGCCCGGGAGCTCCGATGCCTCGAACGAGTAGCTCGACAGCAGCACGGCGCCGGGGATCGTGCCGTACTCCTCGCGCACGCCCTTGCTGTTGGCGTCACACACGACGATCTGTGGGTCGCCGTTCATCATCGTCGCGAGCTGATCGGCCGTGACCTGCTCGAATGCCCCGTGGTCGGCATTGCAGGCTGCCAGCCCCGCCATCGTCATCAGTGCTGCCGCCGCTACCGTTGCTCGAATCGCTTTCGTCATTTGAATCCTCCTGGCGCGGGTGGTCTCGATCGCGTCGCCCGCCTACGCGTCGTGGCATGGTTCCGCAGGCTGGGTCGTATGACAAGGGGTCTCGCCGAACTCGCCCAACTTGCCCGTGCCATCTCTGCCGCGTAATACATGGGACGGATGGGTGTCACGGTGGTTACAGGCTCAGGGTCGGGAATCGGCGCCGCCACGCGGATCCGGATCGAGTCGCGCGGCGGAACCGTCATCGGGATCGACCTACGCGGGGCCGAGATCTGCGCCGATCTGTCCACCCTCGACGGGCGCCGTGTCGCGGTGCGCGAGGTGCTCGATCGCTGCGACGGGCGGATCGATGGGCTTGCCGCGTGCGCCGGGCTCGGCCCGGCACCCAGCCCGGGACCGTTGATCGTGAGCGTCAACTATTTTGGCGCGATAGCGCTGCTCGACGGCCTCAAGGACGCGCTTGCTCGGGGGCAGGACTCCGCTGCCGTCGTCGTGATCTCGAACTCCGCGACCGCAGTCAAGGACATCAACAAGGACCTCGTCTCCAGCTGCCTCGTCGCCGTCGAGGCAGCTGGAGACGAGGGGAGTGCGCGCTGGTGCGCGGAAGGGCTCGACGGCACGACGGCATACGTCGCGTCGAAACGGGCGCTCGGCCAAGCCGTACGCCGCCGGACGCAGTCGTTTGCCGAGGCGGGGGTGCGTCTGAACGCCGTGGCACCCGGGGCGACTCTCACTCCGCTTCTCGAGGAGAGCCTCGAGGACGACGTCATTGGGCCGATGATCCGCGGTTTCCCGATCCCGCTCGGTGGCTTCGGCCGCCCCGAGCAAATCGCGGCTGCGATCGATTTTCTGCTCGGGCCCGACGCGTCGTTCTGCGCGGGCTCCGTGCTTTTTGTCGACGGCGGTAGCGACGCGCTGATCCGGCCGGATTCGTTCTGAGCGCGCCACGGTCGGCTTTCGTTCAACCGCGCGTCACGCGAGCGACGTGTTCGT
>SPBQ01000555.1 GCA_004525875.1 Myxococcales bacterium | reverse complement strand
CGATCAGCCCGCAGTTCATTGCCGACCTGATCTCGTGGGGTGCGATCGGAGCGCGTACGACCGAGAGCCAGATCCATCGCGAGCTGGCCTCCGGCCTGTCCGTACCGGTGGGATTCAAGAACGGAACCGACGGCAACATCCAGATCGCGCTCGATGCGATCCGGGCGGCCCGCGAGCCTCATCATTTTCTCTCGGTGACGAAGCAGGGGCTGAGTGCGATCGTCAGCACCACGGGCAACGACGTGTGCCACGTCATCCTGCGCGGCTCGAACCGCGGCCCGAACTACGACGCCGGGAGCGTTGCTCGAGTGGCCGAGCTGCTGCACCAGCACGGGCTTGTCGATCGCGTGATGATCGATTGCAGCCACGGCAACAGCCGTAAGGACTTCAATCTCCAGCCGCAGGTCGCCGCCGAGGTCGGTCACCAGGTCGCGGCGGGAAGCGAGAAAATTTTCGGGGTGATGCTGGAGAGCCATCTCGTCGAGGGGCGCCAGCTCCTCGGCGACGGGACGTCTCTGCGGTTCGGCCAGAGTGTGACCGATGCGTGCATCTCCTGGGAGGCGACGGTGCCGGTGCTCGAGAACCTCGCCGAGGCCGTGAGGAAGCGGCGCGCGTCGGCTTCGGCGCAGAAGGACTGATTCCCTTCCCTGCGATCGGCGCCCCTACCGCGTGCCGTCGGGGCTGTTGCCGCGCAGCAGCCCGCCGGCAACGGCGACCATCGATGCGATGTCGCTCAGGTTACTGGGCACGACGAACGTGTTGCCCTCCTTGGCGAGCCGGCCGAACTGGGTCACGTACTGTTCCGCGATGCGCAGCTGCATCGCGGCATCGCCGCCCGCGACGGTCAGTGAGGCGGCGACGCGTCGCAGTCCCTCGGCGGTCGCCGTTGCCACCGCGAGGATCGCCTCGGCCTCGCCCTCGGCCTCGTTGATCTGCTGCTGCTTGTTGGCTTCGGAGTGCTTGATCACCCGCTGTTTCTCGCCCTCGGCCTCGTTGATCTTGGCGTCGCGCTCGCCCTCGGACGTGAGAACGACGGCGCGCTTCTCGCGCTCGGCCCGCATCTGCTTCTCCATCGCGGCGATGACATCGGTCGGCGGGTTGATGTTCTTGATCTCGTAGCGCAGTACCTTTACGCCCCAGGGATCGGAGGCCTTGTCGAGCTCGGTCACGACGGACGCGTTTATGTGTGCGCGCTCGAGAAACGTCCGGTCGAGGTCGATCTGGCCGACCTCGCTTCGCAGCGTCGTCTGCGCGAGCTGCGAGATTGCGAAGCCGTAGTCCGAGATTCCGTAGGACGCACGTTGGGGGTCGAGGATCTGCATGTACAGAACGCCGTCGACCCCCACCTGGACGTTGTCGCGGGTGATGCAGTGCTGTTCCGGGATGTCGAGTGCGCGTTCCTTCAAAGAGTGCTTGTACGCGACGCGTTCGATGAACGGTATCAATAGGTGGAAGCCCGCGTGCAGGCTTCGACTGTACTTGCCGAGATTCTCGACGACATAGGCGCTTTGCTGTGGAACGATGACGGCCGTCTTGGCGATTACGACGATGACGAGCCCGACGATGAACAGGACGACGAAAAATAGAGCATCCATTCGGCTAACCTCACTGGGCGCGAACGTGGAGCAGTACGCCTTCGATGGCGACCACCACGGTTCGCTCGCCGCCACCGACCGCACGGTCGCCGACGTTCTTCACTTTCCAGACGGTTCCGCGAAGCTCGCCGCCGCCTTCCGCACCGGGCTCGACGGGTTCGGTCGTGACGACGATCCCACCGATCAGTGGATCGGCCGCATCACCGGATGGTGGTCCGATGAGATGCCAGAGCCGCCCGCGAAAAAGGATCAGGAGGCCGATCGCGAGCGCGGCGAACGCGAGCCACTGGGCCCATTGCGGGGCCTCGACGCCGGCGAAACCGATCAGCCCGACGACCAGCGCCGCCACGCCGAAGATGGCGAGGTAGAACTCGGTCGAGATGAACACCTCGGCCCCGAGCAAGACCGCGCCGATGATCATCCAGCCCCACCACGGCAT
>SPBQ01000156.1 GCA_004525875.1 Myxococcales bacterium | reverse complement strand
TGCGACTGGTACCGTCGCTGCGAAGAGAACAGCCTGTTCTTCATCGACAACAGCTGAACGGACGGTGCGGCAGGCCCCGTCGACGAGAGGATCCGAGAAATCATGCGTATCGTTGTTTGCGCCAAGCAGGTGCTCGATCCCGATGCAGTCAATAATTACGCCCTGGTCGGCAAGCTCGTGATCGGCGAGGACGGGAAGAGCCTCACACAGGCATCGATTCCTCGTCTCATGAACGCATACGACGAGCAGGCCATCGAGGCCGCCCTGCTGATGCGCGACGCCGGCCAGGACGTGCGCCTCACCGTCGTTACCATTGGCGACGAGGTCGACGACATGCTCAAGCACGCCGCCGCGCTCGGTGCCGACGAGATCGCGCGCGTGGACGTGGATGCGTCCACGCTCGATCACAACGGCGTGGCCTGCCTCCTCGCGGCTTACATCGGCAGCATCGGCGGCGCCGACCTCGTGCTCTGCGGACGTCAGGCCAGCGACGACGATCAGGGTCTTGTGCCGGGAATGCTCGGCGAGCTACTCAGCGCTCCGACTGTCACGATCGCGCGCTCGGTCGAGGCGAACGGTGCATCGGTCAAGGTCGTCCGTGTTGCGCCCGATGGCGACGAGACCGTCGAGGCCGCGATGCCCGTCGTCGTTACGATCAGCAACGAGGTCGGCGAGCCGCGCTACCCGACGATGAAGGCCAAGATGCAGGCTCGAAAGCGCGAGCCGACGGTGGTTACCGTGGAGTCGCTCGATATTCCCTCTGACGAGCTCGTGCCCAGCGTGGTCCTCGTCCGGCAGTTCGTCCCGGAGGTCTCGGGCCACTGCGAGATGATCGAGGGCGGCTCTGCCGCCGAGCAAGCCGGGGCGCTCCTCGACAAGCTGCGCGGCGAGAACATCATCTGACCGGTCGGCGCTTGGAGGCAACGACGAAGATGTCATCGGTTTACGTTTGTACCTGGAGTGCGGCCGAGGGTGGTCTGCCCGACGTCGACAAGGAGGCGCTCACGCTCGGTCGCAAGATCGCCGCCGACATGGACGCGTCGCTCAAGCTCGTTGCCGTCGGCGGTGCGTCGGAGTCGGCCATCGCCGAAGCCGGCCGCTTCGGCGCCGTGGCGGTCGACTCGGTCGAGGACGCCAGATTGGGCGGCGCCGAGGAGCTCTCGCCGGACGTCTACGTCGAGGCCATCGGGCAATGGTTCAGTGCCGTTAGCCCGCGACTCGTCCTGATGAACCAGAGCTTCGACGCCCGCGTGATCGCGCCGCGCCTGGCCCGCCGCGTGCGCGCCGGCATCGTCATGAATGGCATCGACCTGGAGGCCAGCTCCGAGCTGATCCCCGATGTCGAGCACGAGCACGAGGAGGATCACATCCGCGTGACGACCTCGGCGTTCGGTGGTGATACGCGTCAGGTCTACGCGCTGACGGGTGCCGACGCCTTCATCGTCTGCCTCAGTGACAACTCCTGCGAGCCGAGCGACGCCGAGGCGCCGGTCGCGCCTGAGGTGAACACGGCGACGGTCGATCTCGCCGGCATCGAGGAACGTATCAGGGTTCTGCAGAAGCCCGACGCGGCGACCGGACCGAAGCTCGAGGACGCCCAGGTGATCGTGGCCGGCGGCCGCGGTCTCGGCGGCGCGGCGAACTTCCGGCTGGTGGAAGAGCTGGCGGCGGCGATTGGCGGCGTGGCCGGTGCCTCGCGACCGATCGTTGACGATGGCTGGACCGACTCCTCCCACCAGGTCGGGCTCACCGGCAAGATCACCAAGCCCACGCTTTACATCGCGGCCGGCATCTCGGGCGCGAGCCAGCACATGGTCGGTTGCTGTGCCTCGAAGACGATCGTGGCGATCAACACCGACCCCGACGCGGCGATCTTCAAGCACGCCCGCTACGGCATCGTCGGCAACTGCGTCGAGGTCCTCGCGGAACTCATCAAGGCAGTGAAGGGATAAGGAACGAAACGATGAGTGAGAGGATTCCGGTCGCCAAGGGCCTGTTCGCGGAGACGCCGTCGGGCGCGCGCTTGCTCGGCTCGAAGTGTGCGACCTGCAACACCCCGTACTTTCCCAAGGTGAGCGTGTGCCGCAACCCCGAGTGCAGCGCGCCGAAAGTCGAGGACGCCGAGTTCGGCCCCAAGGGCGTGATCTGGAGCGTCGCCCGCCAGGACTACCAGCCGCCGGCGCCCGTTAAGTTCGACGATCCGTACGAGCCCTTCGCGATGGGTATCGTCGACATGGAGGACGGCCTGCGCGTGCTCGGTCGCATCGCCGTCGACGACCCCCGGGACGCTGCTTGCGGCATGGACGTCGAGCTGATCATCGACGCGCTCGCCCATGACGGCGACGGCAACGAGCTCGTTTCCTGGAAGTTCAAGCCGGTCGGATAACGAACCCGAGGATCAAGAAGATGAGAGACGTCGCAATCATCGGCCTCGGGATGCACCCTTGGGGCAAGTTCAAAGAAAAGTCCGTCAACGAGCTCGCACGTGTGGCGGTCTCGGCTGCGCTCGAGGATGCGGGCGTCGCCTGGAGGGAGATCGAGGCCGTCACCGCCGCCAGCTCGCGCTTCTCGGGCGGACGGGGCTGGGGTCTCAATGGCAACGACTTCGTCGACGACATGGGCCAGACCGGCATTCCGGTCTACAACATGTCGGCCGGCTGCGCGGCCGGCGCGAACGCTTTCAACGTGGGCTACAGCATGGTCGCCGGCGGCATGCATGACGTCGTGCTCGTTGCCGGCGCGGAGAAGATGCCGAAGGGCTTCATCCAGACCTCCGGCGTCGACGACGAGACCGACGTCGAGTATCTGCGCCAGATCTGCGTCGGCATGCCGGGCCCGGCGTTCTGGGCCACGATGGTTCGCCGCCGCATGCACGAGTTCGGGACCACCGAGGAGCAGCTCGCGCAGATCGCCGTCAAGGCGCGCAAGAACGGTGCGCTCAACCCGATGGCTCGATTCCAGAAGGAGGCGACACTCGACGAGATCCTGGGCTCGGCCATGGTCACGTACCCGCTGCGGCTGTTCGAGATCTGCCCGGTGAGCGATGGCGCCGCCGCTGTGGTGATCTGCTCGGCCGAGGCCGCGAAGAAGTACACGACCAAGCGGGTGTGGGTGGCATCGAGCGCGGTGGCGACGGCGCGCTTCGACGACGGAATTCCGCGCGGGCTCGCGAGCTGGGCACCCAGCAGCCGCGCGTATCATTCCGAGGCGGCGATTGCCGTCTCCAAGGCGCTCGACAGCGCCGGCATCGGGCCGCAGGATCTCGACTTCGTCGAGCTCCAGGACAACACGGTCTACTACGAGCTGTGCTTCCCCGAGGACTGGGGCATGTGCGAGCCCGGAGAGTCGGAGAAGCTGCTCGAGGCCGGCGAGACGACGCCGGTCGGCAAGATGCCGATCAACCCGTCCGGTGGGTTCATCTCGTTCGGCGAGGCGACCACCGCGCAGGGGATCTTCCAGGTCGTCGAGGTCGCCACGCAGCTTCGCGGCGCAGCCGGCGGTCGGCAGGTTCCGAACGCGAAGATCGGAATGTGCCAGACGATCGGGCTTGGCGGTAACGGGACGGCAGTGGTGCTGAAGAGCTAGCAGCCCGCTCTAGCGTCGACCCACCGCGCCCCACGTCGCCGCATCCACCGCCGGGGCTACGGCTACCCATGGCTGATTCCAGTAGCCGAGCGGCGCGCACTTCGTCTTCTTCTTGCCGGAGGGCAACGTTTGCGACGAGCCTTCGCAGCTCTGGAACGACCGTTCGGGGTGCCGTTTCTGCAAGTACGTCACGGACGCGTAGTCGCCGGGCTTGCCGCTTTGCGGCGGCCCGTGCCCGTGAAAGAGGGTGTAGTCGAGGACCTCCAGCGTCTTCGGATCGCGGATGACGTCGGTGACGACGCCCATGTGATCGATGGTCTCTTCGCCACCGGTGCTCTTGATCCTGGCGGACGTGAGTCCGTCGTAGGCCGCGCGGCTGGCCGCGTACGGCGCCGCGCGGCCGTAGAACATCACGGCGCCGACCTCGATCAGATTGTCCTTCGCGAGCGCCTTCTGATCGCCAGCGATCACGGTGAGCTGAGCGTTGCCGAGGTACCACAGCGCCAGCGCGCGCGTTGAGCGCCGTTTGGACGGTTGGGGGAAGGGGTAGTCGGGGTAGTAAGCCGACGATCCCTGGAGCACACGGTGAAAGATGCCGGAGCAATCCTGCAGCGCGTCGGGCGTGCCCGCCTCGCGTACGGCGTAGCGAAGCTTCTCGTCCGCGATTCGTGCGGTGCCGGTCTCGACGTGATCGTCGAGACCGGTGGGGACGCATAGCGTGCCTGGCCTGCAGGCCGGGACGGAGGCCTGCCCGAGCTCGGTGGAGCCGGCCCTGCCGCAAGCGGTGACGCTCACCGCGAGCACGACGGTCACGGTCGAAAATCTCTTCATTGACTGCCTCTGCTCGGGTCGGGAGGGACCGTCCGAGCAGGCGAGGCACGGAGTCAAGTGAGCGTGTGGGCTCACACGCTGGACGTCTCTCCTATTGCCCAGGCCGCGGGTGCGCGCCGGCCTCTGGCCGGGCTCCGACGGACGGCCGCGCTGCTCGACCCCCGCATCTGAGGAAACCATCGCCGTCGCCCGATCGGTCCACAAGTCCCGCCATGCTCGGGCCGTTCACCGCTGCGGCACCGGTGCTCGGCTCCGGCTCGACCCCCTGATCGCGGGGGTCATGAACCTCACGCCCGAGCGTCTCGGCCCCCGGCGACAGCTATTCAGGTTGACGTCTGGCAGATCCGGTGAGCTACTCGGCCGAGCCTGCGCCGTCGGGCCAAAGGAGGTTGCGAAAGCCGCGGTCAGTCCTGCACACTGGCGCGGGTTCGGCTGCCAGCTCGAATCGTCCGGAGGGAAGCTCGACCAAGGGTAGCGGAGTATCTGGCGCACCCGGCTGCGGTCGGTGGCGTTCTTATTCGGCGCGTAGCGGACGAGAATACGCATCTCACCAGCCAGCGATCAGCGAGGAACGTTCATGAAGACGATGAGGCCATTCACCACTGCTGTCGGAGCAGCAGTCTTCGCGCTCACGACAGCCACTGCTTTCGGCCAGATCGACGTCAACAACGTCGACAATCTCAAGCCCAAGTGGAACTTTCCCGCCGGCCCGGTGACCGCTTCGCCGGTGCTGGCCAACGGCAACCTCTACGCGGCGTCGTGGAACGGCCACATCTACGCGTTGAATCCGGACGATGGATCCGTCGTCTGGGACTTCGACTCCGGTGCAGGCGCTCTCCTGGGCTCGCAGTCCACGCCGCTGATCACGCCGGCCGGCAACGTCTGCGTCGGCACGTCGCTCGCCCAGGTCATGTGCCTCGACGGATCGACGGGTGCTCCGATCTGGGGGCCGAAGTCGATCGGTACGCCGGCGCTCGACAACATCTGGTCGTCGATGGCCACGGCAAATGGCGTCCTCTACGTGAGCGTCGCCTCCTTGCTAGATCAGCCCTGCACGACCGGCCGCTTGCTGGCGCTCGACCTCAACACAGGCGCGGATGTGTGGACGCTGCAGACCGTGCCCGACAACGTCTGCATGACCGACAGCGCCACTGTCTGCGCGACCAACGCTGATTGTCCTAACGCCGGGCGATGCGTCGCGGGCCGCGGGGCCGGCATCACGGCTACGGTGTCGTTCGATCCGGCCGGATCAGCTCTCTACATGAACACGGTCGGCTGTTTCACCTATCCCTCGATTGGCGACTCCGACTCGATGTTCAAGGTGGACGCGGCTAGCGGTGCCGTTATCTGGAAGACGCGCGTCAACGCACCCGAGCAGTTCGGCGAGTGCGCCGACGACATCTCGATCGGCTGCGGTCTCGATTCGGATTGCCCGACCGGCACGTGCACGTTGCCCACTTGCGGAGACGATCCCGGCATCACCTGTTCTTATGACGGCGACTGCCCGACCGGGGATTGCAATCAGCCGAAAGCCTACAACGACTTCGGCTTCCTCAACGG
>SPBQ01000294.1 GCA_004525875.1 Myxococcales bacterium | reverse complement strand
GTGTACTGCACCGGCATCTCCCAGCCGGCGAACTCCACCATGCGCCCGCCGGCCGCGGAGTGCTCGGCGTACAGCGGCGTCCGATTCACGTGGCGATCTCCGCGCAGTCGTGGCGCTCGCAAGCCTCTAGCGTGTTGTGCAGCAGCATCGCCACCGTCATCGGTCCGACGCCGCCGGGCACCGGAGTGATGTACGACGCGCGCTCAGCAGCGACCGCGAACTCCACGTCGCCCGTGAGCTTACCGTCCACGCGGTTCATGCCGACGTCGATGACGACCGCACCCGGCTTGATCCACTCACCGCGCACCAGCCCCGGTACGCCGACGGCGGCGACGACAACGTCCGCTCGTCCGATATGCGCCGCGAGATCGCGCGTCCTCGAATGACACACGACCACCGTCGCGTCGCGCTCGAGCAGCATGATCGCCACCGGCTTGCCGACGAGCACCGAGCGGCCGATGACGACCGCGTGCCTGCCCTCGAGCACCGTCCCGGTCGTATCAATGAGGTCGATACAGCCCTGCGGCGTGCAGGGTCGCACACCGACGCGACCCGTGAACAGCCGCCCCTGGCTCACGGGATGCAGCCCGTCGGCGTCCTTGTCCGGATCGATCGCGACAATGGTGCGCTCGGAGTCGAGACCGGCCGGCAGCGGCAGCTGAACGAGGATCCCGTCGATGTCGTCGCGCGCGTTGAGCTCGGCGACGATCTCTAGCAGCCGTTCCTGCGGCGTATCGGCCGGCAAGTCGACGTGCTCGGAGAACATCCCCACCTCGCCCGCCGCGCGCTGCTTGTTGCCGACGTAGACCTTCGAGGCCGGATCGTCACCCGCCAGCACGGTCACCAGACCGGGCGGCCGCAGACCGCGCTCGACACGGCCGGCAATGCGCCGTGCCACGTCGGCTCGCACCTCGCCCGCACGCGCCCTCCCGTCAATGATCGCGGCCCGGCTCACTTCACGTACTTGGCCATATTCTTGACCAATTTATGCACGCCGTATTCGGCGATTTCCTCCGCCGTCGGCCGCCGGTTCTCGTACGAGGCGACGACGGCCTGGTACGTCTTGTAGACGATGTTGTCCGGGACCTTGGTGCCGTCGAACAGTTGCGCCCATACCGTCTCGCCGGTCCCCACATCGAGCACGGCTGCGTAGATCGACGCGCCTCCAGTCTTCGTCGGCGTCCGTGGATCGCCCTCGCGAGGGCGCATCTCGAGCAGGCCGCCGACGAGGACTGCATCGAGCTTACGGTCGGCCGTCAGATCCGCGAGCATCGCATCCATCGTTTCGGCTTGATATCGACTCACCGTCTCGTACGGCACGACGTCGAATCGCGGATGGCGGCTCAGCGCCTCGTAAAAGAACGCCGTGACGAGGAGCGCGCTCTCGGCCGACGTCTCTGACATGAGCAGCGGGTTGGGACACACGTCACAGTCGCGCCGACTGTCCTCGGCACGATAGGCCAGTGGCAAGATCACGATCGTACGGACCGGCACCGGCGTCGTATCGCTCTTGCCCCTGAGGAAGCTCGGCAGGTACCGGTTGACGCTCGAGCATCCTGACACGACGCTCGCGAGCAGCAGGCAGAGGACGAGAGCTGCGCGGCCTTGAACCATCAGATGTCGAGCTTGATACCGAGCCCCCGGAGCTGGGCGGTGTCGACCCGGGACGGAGCCTCGGTCAGCAGGCAGGCGGCCCTCTGGGTCTTCGGGAATGCGATGACGTCGCGAATCGAGTCGCTGCCGACGAGGACCGCGACGAGCCGGTCGAGCCCGAGCGCGAGTCCGGCGTGCGGTGGCGCGCCGTAGGAGAGTGCGTCGAGCAGAAAACCGAACTTCTCGCGCGCCTCCTCCTCAGCGATGCCGAGAAGCGAGAGCACGCGCTGCTGGACGTCGGCGCGGTGAATACGCACCGAGCCGCCGCCAAGCTCGACGCCGTTGAGCACGATATCGTAGGCGTCGGCTCGCACCGACGGTGGATCGGTCTCCAGCACGTCCAGATCGTGCGCATGCGGAGCCGTGAACGGGTGATGCAGCGCGTAGTAGCGCTGATCCGCGTCGTTGTACTCGACCAGCGGGAAATCCGTCACCCAGAGGAAATCGAAGCGGTCCGCCGGAACGAGCCCACGCGCGGCCGCGATGCGGCAGCGCAGACCACCGAGCACGTCGTGGACGACGCCCTTCTCGTCGGCGCCGAACAGCACGAGATCGCCGTTCTCGATACCGAGACGCGCCGCGACGGCCTCACGCTCGCCGTCGGAGAAAAACTTGACGATCGGCGACTGCCACTCGCCCCCGTCATTCACCTTGATCCACGCCATGCCCTTGGCGCCGAGCTCCGTGGCCACGCCGCCGAGATCGTCGATCTCTTTGCGCGACATTGCGGCACCGCCCTTGACGACGATCGCCTTGACGGCGCCGCCCGATTCCGCGGCGGCGCGAAAGACCTTGAACTGCGACTCGGCGAAGTCGGCTGTCAGATCACCGAGCTCCATCCCGAAGCGGGTGTCGGGACGATCGCTTCCGAAGCGGTTCATCGCCTCGTCGTAAGGCATGCGCGGGAACGGGCCCTGGAACTCGAAGCCCCGGAGCTCGGTGAAGATCCGCTTGAGCAGCGTCTCGACAACCTCCATCACATCGTCGGCCGTCACGAAAGACATCTCGAGATCGATCTGCGTGAACTCCGGCTGCCGGTCGGCTCGCAGGTCCTCGTCGCGAAAGCAGCGGGCGATCTGGTAGTAGCGGTCGATGCCGCTGACCATCAGTAACTGCTTGAAGAGCTGGGGCGACTGCGGCAACGCGAAGAACTGCCCGGGGCTCACACGGCTAGGGACCAGGTAGTCGCGCGCGCCCTCGGGCGTGCTGCGTGTGAGCATCGGCGTCTCGACCTCGAGGAAGCCTGCGTCATTGAGGTGGTCGCGCGTCATGCGACACACATCGTGGCGCATCCTGAGGCTTCGCTGCATCACCGGACGGCGGATGTCGAGGTAGCGGTATCGAAGGCGAACGTTCTCCGTGATCTGCGCGTCGTCATCGATGGCGAACGGCGAGGGTTGCGCGGCGTTGAGAATCTCGACTGCGTGCGCCATCAGCTCCACCTTTCCGGTGGGCAGATTCGGGTTGATCGTCTCGGCGGAGCGCAGCTGCAGGATGCCCTTCACGGAGATCACGTATTCGTTACGGATGTCGCCCGCCGTCGCGTGAGCATCACGCTGGATCTCCGGGTTGAAGACCACCTGCATGAGACCGGTCCGGTCGCGCAGATCGACGAAGATCACGCCCCCGTGGTCGCGGCGCGTGTCCACCCATCCCACGAGCACCAGCTCCGTGCCGGGGGCCATCTCGCGGGGCTCGACACAGTAACAGCTACGCTTCACCGCACGCGCCTCCGTTCGCTGCCGAGGCTCGTTCGGGCGCGTCGAGGATCGCCTCGGCGGGCTCACCGAGGTCGAAGCACGAGGGGTAGTCCTGCCGGGCCACGAGATCGCGGACCGTCCCCCTGCCACTCGCCAGCTCGTCCTCCCCGATGATCATCACGTAGCGCACTCCCTCTCGGTCGGCGTGCTTGAGCTGCGCCTTGAGCTTACGATCGCTCGCTCCGAGCGCGACTTCCCGACCCACGGCACGCAGCCGCCTGGCGATCACGAGCGCCGGCGCGGCAGCGGCGCCGCCGAGCGGGGCCACCATCAACCCGAACGCAGATCGTCCCTCGCTCCGGTCGCCGCTCGCCAGCACCATGCGTTCGACACCGAGCGCGAACCCGACCCCGGCCGTATCGGGACCACCAAGCTCGGCCACCAGACCGTCGTAGCGACCACCGCCGCCGACCGCATCCTGCGCCCCGAGCCCCGGCGCCAGGACCTCGAAGGCCGTGCGGCAGTAGTAGTCGAGTCCACGGACCATACGGGGATTGGACTGGACCGGCACGCCGGCACCCGCGAGCAGGTCCAGCACCCGCTCATGGTGGGATTTACACGCACCGCACAGGAAGTCGAGCATGACGGGCGCATCGGCCATCAGCTCTCGGCAGCGCTCCTGCTTGCAGTCGAGTAGCCGCAGTGGATTGCGCTCCATGCGCGAGCGACAGTCGTTGCACAGGGCGTCGGCGCGCTCGCGCCCGTACGCAACCAGCGCTTCACGGTGGGCGGGCCGGCAGTCCGTGTCGCCGAGCGAGTTGATCTCGATGCGGACGCCGTCGATGCCGGCCGCCGCGAAGATGTCGGCGATCATGCACACCGTCTCGGCATC
>SPBQ01000074.1 GCA_004525875.1 Myxococcales bacterium | reverse complement strand
TTCGGTATCTACTTTGCCTGGGGCGTAGGCACGGTCTGGTTACTGATCCCGGCTGCTGGAGTCGCCTTCTTCACTTTGTCCTTCTGGTGGTTTCTCTTCTCCACGCGCGAGTCGGGGTGGTACTGAGATAGCCGCCGGGCTGCCGACTCGCCGTGCGTCGCCCGCGCATCTGCGATACGTCAAGCAGCGCAAGAGCCAGAACCAGCCATCAATCTCACAGCGCTCGAAAAGGAAGGCCCTCATGCCTCGCACGATTCAACTGGCTGCCTCGTTACCCGCTCCTCCTGACCGGCTGTTCGACATGTATCTCGATCCCGTCGAGCACAGCGCGTTCACGGGCTCACCGGTTACGATCTCGGCTCAACCGGGCGCTCCATTCCGGGCCTTCAACGACGTTCTCAGCGGCACCATTCTCCAGGTCGTTCCCAAGCGCCTCATCGTTCAATCGTGGCGTTCTCCCCACTGGGGAACCGCGGACCCGGACTCCACCTTGGTCCTCACGTTCTTGCCCGAGAGGAATGGCGGCCGCATCGAGCTTGTTCACGTCAACGTGGTCGACGAGGACTTCGCGGGCGTCAGCCATGGCTGGGAGAAATTCTACTGGTCACCGTGGCGCGCGTACCTCACGCGTGGTGACGTTACGGGATCCGGCGACGGAGGCGGTGCCTGACCGGCCCTTGGAGCCGAGCCGCCTCGAGCGTTCGGCACGCGTTGTGCGTCCCGTGCACTCTGGAAGAGTGCGGGGCAAGGAGGATCTAACTATTGGACTCAGTACAGACGGTCAGTGCGGTTCTCGGTTGGTGCACGGTCTTGAATATGGGGATGCTGATGTTCGCATCCGTCCTCTTGATCGTTCTGGGCAGACCGATCAAGAGAATCCACGCGAGAATGTTCGACCTTCCCGACGAGGATCTCTCTCGCGCCTATTTTCAGTACCTCGCGCAGTACAAGATCGCGATTTTCGTCTTCAATCTCGCTCCCTACGTGGCGCTCCGACTGGCTGCGTAGCTTGCCGGGCGACGGCTGGCGGTCTGATGCTCGTCGGGCCCCCGAACCGTGATCGCGCTTTCCATCCGCCCGACGCATTCCAGGTCTGGCAGCGCGCTTCGGAGCCGCGCGCGACCAGATCACTATCCGGCTCATCGCCTGGAAGACCCTTTCGCGCAGTCGGTCCGCGGGTCGAGGTGGAGTTGGCACACTGCAGCTCATCTCGTAGTACGTTAGGCCACCGGACGACTCGTACGAGCAACGAGTGCGTAACCCGACGGCCGTATTGCGACCGGAACCAAAGGACGAGAAACCATGACAACGAACAGGCAGGCGGTCCGCTTCGGGCCGTTCAAGGAATTCATCGCCAACGGCGTCAAGATCGATGACACGATCTATCTCTCAGGACAGGTGAGCCTCGACAACGAAGGGAACGTCGTCGGAGCAGGTGATCTCGGCGCACAGGTTCGTCAGGCCTACGCCAACGTGAAGGAAGTGCTCGCCGGGTTCGACGCCGCGATGGAGAACATCGTCGACGAGATGCTGCTACTCACGGATATCCAGGAAGCGATGGGGAATATCGAGCAGCTGTTCGGGATTCGAGCGGAAGCCTACGGGGGCAACCCGGACGTGACGCAGACGATGGTTCAGGTTGCCGCGCTCGCAATGCCCGAGCTGTTGATCGAGATCAAGTGTATCGCGCGCGTGTAGACGCTGAGCCGGCGCTCGGCGAGCGCGTCGGCAACCGGTCATTCTAGGACCGAATCGGTCGAGCTCGATAGCCAGGAGAGACGATGACACAGACGGCGATCTTCGGTCCGGTCTTCGCGACGATGCTGCTGACAGTGCTGGTCTGGACGTACATGTTCATCCGCCGCATCAGCTTCCTCACGAACAACGACATCGGCCCGGAAAAGCTCACGATACCGGGCGCGCTGGCCCAGGTCTCACCGCCTGGGTCTTCGTAGCCTTTCGCGTGTTGCACAGTGCGGTCCATTGCACGGTCAATCTCGTAATGCTGCGGTTCTACCTCTACCTCATCTCCACGCTGGCGGTCTGGCTCATCCTCGCCCGCGCTGCGCTCGGGTTCCTCGGCGGCGCTCGATGAGGCATGTCGACTTCCGGCTGACTCGCCTGGCCACTGTTGGTGACGGCAAGCTGGACGGGGGCTTCGAAGCAGCGCGGTGCGCCGGGAGATAGCCCTCAGAGATCCACAGCGCTACGGGTTCATACTGCGTGAACGCTCCGGAGGCCGCGGAAGCCACCGGCCGGG
This sequence comes from Myxococcales bacterium, assembly GCA_004525875.1. The sequence continues at coordinate 6,301 of SPBQ01000074.1, read as the reverse complement.
AGGGATGTTATGCGCGCCTTGGCGAGCATGCTCATGTCGCTCATCGCGGTGTTCGTCTCAGGATTCACGACGTTCCTGACGTTCTTCGACGAGCGCTACACGCTCACCGCCGCGATCGCGAACGTCGGATCCGGCACGCAGCAAAGCGCCGGATACTCTGACGATGTAGGCCTGAACGTGACGTATCAGAACTATGTGAAACCGACGTTCATTCTGAGCAATCGGGGAACACGGTCCCTCGTACTTACCGACGTCAATCTCGTCCGCTCCTCGAAGCTCGATGCGTGTGAAGCCAGCACGGACGTGGTGTCCCCGATCGACGCCGACTCGCTGGGCACGATCATCCTCGACCCGGATTCGGTCCAGAGCCTGACGCGGGAGTACCGGATCAGCCGGATCACGGTGCACTATGACCGCAAGCCCGCACCGGCCTCGGCCGCCGACAGCCTCAACGCTGAACATGAGCCGCAAACCTGGTGCCTGCAGCTAATCGTGTTCGACCATCGCGGACGTCGCATGGAGCCCTTGCTAGAGGCCATGACGATGGAGCCCACCTTCGAGCCGATGGGACCCGAGGATGACTACCCGACCGGCACGATGGCGATCGAGCACCCGATCGCCGCCAACCAGCTGCTATCGAGGGGGGCGCTGTTCTAGCGGCAAGGCTCCGCGTGGCAACGGATCCCCAGACCTCATGGACGGATCGCGACTTCGATCGCCTGTCGTGGCACGACAACCACGTGCACGGGCTCTCCGTCTCGGAGGGGCAATACGGGTCTGGCGAGCTCGCCCTGGATCTCGACTTCATCTTGGAATGGACGAAGTGTGACTCCGGCCACGTGCAATTCCGTATCGCCCCCGCGACCCTGACGTTCCATGAGGTCACGAATCTGAAGCTGGCGCTGGACTATCTGTCGGTCAGCGCATCGATGTGCCCGTTCTCGATCGCAGGGATCGAACGGCGCCTGGAAACGCGAGACCGCTACACTGCGACGCAGTGGACGATCGCAGTCAACTGGCCCCGCGGAGAGATCTCCTTCGAAGCCACAGGTTTCTCACAGGTGTTGCGAGCGTCTCCGATCCTCAAGGATCAGCAATCGCTCACGAGAACGCAACGCCAGAACGATGCGTGATGAAGGAAGGTAGAACCAGCAAAACGGCCGAGATCGCAGCGGCCATCCGCGCACTGCACCATCGGTATGCATCGCCGGCGATCTTCGAAGACCCGTTCGCGCTGGAGTTCACGAATCCGACGTGGCGGAGAATCGTCGTCACGAAGCCGTTGCGCTGGCTCGTGTTCGAAGTTCTGCTGCGCTCGATGCGTCCCGTGGCCGCGCAGGTGGTCGCCCGAAGCCGGTACGCCGAGGATCTTCTCGACGCGGCCATCGCGTCCGGGATCGGCCAGTACGTCATCGTCGGGGCTGGGTTCGATTCCTTCGCCCTGCGTCGCCGCGACCTCGAATCAACGGTTCGAGTCTTCGAGCTGGACCACCCGGACACGCAGCGAGCCAAACGCGAGCGTCTCTCGAGCATCGGCGTCGACCTACCGGGCAATGTCGAGTTCGTCGGCGTCGATTTCGAACGTGAGACCGTGGCGGACGGTCTGATGCAAAGTAGTTATCAGCCGAACAGTCCAGCGTTCTTCTCCTGGCTCGGAACCACCCCGTACCTCTCCAATTCCGCGACCCTCGGCACGTTAGCGTCGATCGCCCAGCTTGCCGCACCACGGACCGAGGTCGTCTTCGACTACCTGGTCGCCGACGAGACCCTGTCGAGCTCGGAACGACGAATCGTGGAGAAGCTCAAGCGATTCACAGCTCGACGGGGAGAGCCATTGGTCGGCGAGTTTCACCCGGCCGAACTCGAGAAGGTGCTGCGATCTGTCGGACTCGATCTGATCGCGAACTTCTCGGGAGCAGACCAGGAGAAGAGATACTTCGCCGGTCGACAAGATGGCTTGCGACCGATGGCAGCGTCGTTCTTTGCGCACGCACGCGTCCCGGTAGGCTGAAGCCATGTCGGACGTCGAGGACCCCACAGCGCTCGGCCCGCTAACGATTCTGGGGCAGCGCTAGCCGGAGACATACAGATGGCGAACGAAGCTGAGGTCACGGTTCGCACTCTCCTTCGCTCGAGAGAGAGCTTGTCCGAGGAAGCCCTCGCGGAGATTCTCGGCTGCTTCACCGAGGATGCTGTCTGGCACAACATGCCGGTCGAGCCCGCGGTCGGGAAGGCGGCCATCGCAGCTGTGTTACGACATGCCGTACCAGTCTCGGAAGGCCTCGATATCGAGATCAAGAACGTCGCAACGCAGGGAACGACTGTCTTCGTGGAACACGTGGACACGCATCTCGGAGCCGGCAAGAAGATCGTGATTCCGTGTTGCGGCGTCTTTGAGACTCGAGACGGTCTCATCAGCGTCTGGCGCGACTACTTCGACATGCGCACGTGGAAGAAGCAGGGCGGCGCTTAGCCGTCGAGGAGAAGTCCATGTTCAAACTGAAACTCAGTTACTTCGACTTCAACGGGGGCCGCGGCGAGGCCATCCGGCTCGCCATGGCGCTCGGAGAAATCGCGTTCGAGGATCATCGCATTCCCACGGCGAGCTGGCCCTCCGTGAAGGATCAGACACCGTTCCACGCAGTTCCGGTTCTGGAAGTCGATGGCGAAGCGATCACGCAATCCAACGCCATCATTCGGTTCGTCGGCAAGCTCGCGAATCTCTACCCCGACAATCCCTTGCAGGCTGCGCGTTGTGACGAGGTCATGGACGCCGTTGAAGACATCGTCAGCCGCGTCGTGGCGACCTTCGGCATCGAGGACGAAGCGGCGAAGCGAGCGGCGCGAGAAGCCCTGGCAGAAGGGCCGCTCCGTCTGTACCTGGTGAAGTTGCAGGACATGCTGGTAGCACGCGGCGGGAAGTACTTCGCCGACGATCGAGTCACGGTCGCCGACCTGAAGGTCTACGTCTGGACCCGGAGCCTTCGATCCGGGGTCCTCGATCACATTCCTCCGGACCTGACCGATCAGGTCGCACCACGGTTGGCCGAGCACTGCGAGCGACTCAGCGCGCACCCAGGAATCGTCGCCTACTACGCCTCGCATTGATTCGCGTGGGGCGATCATGCTTGTGATCGTTGCGCTCTTCTCGTTGATCATCGTCGCGCTGAGTACCTACGGCCTCATCACGCCTCGCGGATACATCTCGTTCGCAAGACGTTTCCAGGCCGGCCCGGGGGTCTGGGGCGGCTCCGTGATTCGGCTAGTGCTCTCAATCGCCCTGTGGGTAGCAGCGCCGTCGTCTGCAACCCCATACGTCTTTCGTGTCCTTGCTCTCGTTACGGCACTGGGCGCGGTGGCCCTACCCGCCATGGGCGCAGAGCGCTTCGCAAGGTTGATCGAATGGGGATCCGGGAAGCCCTTCTGGGTTCTTCAATCGTTGTGCTTCATCGGGCTGATCTTCGGTCTCTTTCTTCTCTGGTCCTCGGCTACGGGGTTGGCTGCCGCCATTGGCGGCGCCCCAGCAGCGTAGCGCGTCTACGACCATCCTTGTGTGCCCTCGCGACCTCCGGCAGCCTGTCGCCGGCGACCGAGAGCAGAACCGTCAGGTCGCCACCGCAGACGCATGCATCAGATCTTGGTCTACGGCGATTCCTTGACGTGGGGAATCATTCCCAACACGCGCGACCGCCTGTCATTCGAAGAGCGATGGCCAGGAGCGCTGGAAGGTCTCTTGGTGGCAGCGGGTTGTAGCGCGCGCGTCATCGAGGATTGCCTCAACGGGCGACGCACGGCATGGGACGATCCGTACAAGCCGGGGCGCAACGGTCTCCGGGGGCTCGAGCAAGCAGTCGAAATCAACTCGCCTCTCGCTCTCGTCATCCTGATGCTCGGAACCAACGACTTCCAATCCATGCACGACCACAACGCCTGGCACTCGGCGCAGGGCATATCCGCCCTGGTACGTGCGGTCCGCAGGGCGCCGATCGAACCCGGGATGCCGTTACCCCGGATCCTCATCGTCGCTCCTCCGCCCATACAGAAGCCGAAGGGACCGATCGCGCCGAAGTTCGAGGGGGCGGCAACGAAATGCATCGGCCTCGCTCGCGCCTACGCGGAAGTCGCGGCCGAGCTCGAGTGCGCGTTCTTCGATGCGGGACAGGTGACGCCGACCAGCGTCGTAGACGGCGTACATCTGGATGCGAATCAACACAGCCTGCTAGCGCGGACGCTCCTCGAAGAGGTCGTTTCGCTGCTCGATGCGGAGCGTGAGACGACCGCGAGCTGAAGCAGGCGTGAGCGCACCTCGAATACGACCGGCCGAGCAAGGAGACCTTCCGGAGCTGGTTCGCATCTACAACCACTACATCGCCAACACGCACATCACTTTCGACACACGAGTCTTCACCGTCGATCAGCGCCGCCCCTGGTTCGAAAGCTTCGCCGCGTCGGGTCCGCATGAACTGCTCGTCGCCGAGGTGGCCGGCAAGCCCGTCGGCTACGCCTCTGGCAAGGAGTTCAGGCCGAGACCCGCATACGATCAGTCGGTGGAAACGACCATCTATCTCGACCCGGCATTCGTCGGCCAGGGCATCGGGCAGAGGCTCTATGGAGTGCTTCTCGACTCGCTCCGATCCCAGGAGCTCGTCCATCGAGCCTTGGGTGGGATCGCGCTGCCCAATCGAAGCTCCATCACGCTCCACGAGCGGTTCGGTTTCAAACTCGCGGGCACGTTCCACGAGGTTGGCTTCAAGTTCGGCAAGTACTGGGATGTCAGCTGGTATGAGAAGGATGTATCCGAATCCGATGCGATCTGACCGGATACAGCAGCGCAGAGAAGCCGCCTGGGCGACGCCGCAAAACGCGCGCCCGTCGCGCCGCGCTGGACCATGAAATACGAGGAGGAATAACAATGAGACCTTATATCGCTGAGTTCTTTGGGACGTTTTGGCTGGTCCTTGGCGGGTGTGGCGCCGCAGTGCTGGCCGCCGCTTTCCCCGACGTGGGAATTGGCCTGCTGGGTGTCGCTTTCGCCTTCGGCCTCACCGTGTTGACGATGGCTTTTGCCATCGGACACATTTCCGGTTGCCACCTCAATCCCGCGGTCTCCATTGGCTTGTGGGCGGGAGGCCGGTTCCCGGCCAACCAGCTATTGCCCTACATCGTCGCGCAGGTGGTCGGCGCCGTGGTCGCGGGCGGCGTTCTCTATCTCATTGCCAGCGGTAAGGCCGGCTTTGATGTCTCGGCGGGCTTCGCCTCGAACGGCTACGGCGCGCACTCGCCGGGCGGGTACTCGCTGTTCGCGGCTCTCATCACCGAGATCGTCATGACCATGATGTTCCTGCTCATCATTCTTGGTGCGACCGACAAGCGTGCACCGGCCGGGTTCGCACCGATCGCGATCGGCCTCGGTCTTACACTCATCCACTTGATCAGCATCCCGGTGACGAACACCTCGGTAAACCCTGCGCGCAGCACTGGGGTGGCCTTGTTCGTCGGCGGTTGGGCGGTCTCTCAGCTATGGCTCTTCTGGATAGCGCCCATCGTTGGCGGCGTGCTTGGTGCCGCTGTCTACCGGTTGATGGGTGGGGAGCAAGACTAGTTGACGACATGCCGGACAGCCGGTGACAGCAGAGATCGCGTGCGAACACTCGTTTCCCGCTATCTGCGCGGGTTTCGCTAGTTCGGCGTCCGAAACAGCGCTAAAGCTGAATGCCAGTGGGACAGGCAGCGCGAACCGAGATGAGGTGAATCCATGAGCGAGAAGTCCCTTTACGAACGTCTGGGCGGCTACGACGCCGTCTCGGCTGTCGCCAACGACTTGCTACCCCGCCTGCAGGGCGATCCCGGGCTGGCCCGCTTCTGGAACCATCGCGGAGAGGATGGGGTCGCGAGAGAGGTTCGAAGTGTCGGTCTACATTCTCGCAAACATCGCCGTTAAGGATTGGGAGGAGTACGCCAAGTACCAGGCGGGCTTTCTCGACATCTTTTCCCAGTACAACGGGGAAGTCCTGGCCGTGTCCGACGAGCCTCAGATCATCGAGGGTGAGTGGCCCTACACCAGGGCGGTCGTCATTCGCTTCCCCGATGCTGACGAGGCTCGCAGGTGGTACAAATCGCCCGAGTATCAAACGCTCGCCCAGCACCGGTGGCGGGCGTCAACGGCGAGCATCATCGGTCTTGAAGGCTCGAGCTAGCCAGTCGAAGTCACGCTGCCCGACGAAACGCGTCAGCGGGCGGCAGAAGGCCGGTCGATAGCGTCACGGCAATGCAACGGAACACCGTCGACAAGAAGTCGACC
>SPBQ01000398.1 GCA_004525875.1 Myxococcales bacterium | reverse complement strand
TCTTCAACAACGGGACCGACGACGACATCATCGTGACCGCGTACGGCTTTTTGATCGGTGATCCATCGCTCTCGATCGTCGCACCGAGCGCGCCGATCACGATTCCGGTGGGTCAGAGCCAGGTCCTAGAGCTCCAGTTCAATTCGGCGGTGCCGGCTTTCCTTAACGACACCGTGCGGATCGAGTCGAACGACCCCGATGAGGGGATCATCGATATCCCGGTCACCGCCGTTGCGGTCTCCCGGAATCTCGCACCCGCCAGCTTCCGGTCGGCCTGCTTCAAGCAAGTCGACAACGCCTATCGCAAGTACGTCAAGACGCAGCAGCGCCTGTGGTCGGACTGCTACGCGCAGGAGGTCGGTGGCTTTGCCTGCAACGCGGGCGATCGCGACCTGCGGCTCGACAATGCTGAGCTGCGACTGCGCTCGCGCGTCGGCGGAAACAAGGACAAGTCCTGCGTGCCCGAGGGCATCACCCCATCCACGCTCGGCCTCGGCGCGACCTGCGGTGGTGGGTGTGAGTCCATCCTGCTGATGTCGTTTGACGACTACGCCGACTGCCTGGTGTGCCGTGCCGATGCCGCCCGCGACGACTTGTTGACAGCATCCGTGGGGACGATCCCGCCGGACCTGCCGCTCAACACGGCCGCAACGGGTGGCGCCGCGATCTGCCAGGACCGCCTGGCCTCGGGTACAGTGAAATCGACGCTGAAGATCCAGAAGACGCTGTCACGCTGCGAGCTCGGCAACGTCACGTCGGACTCGCCCGTGGACTGCGCCGTCGATCAGGTCGACAAGATCGACAAGGCGCGCGCGAAGACGGACGAGCAGGTTGCCAAGTGCAGCGACACCGCGGGCCTGCAGGGTTGCCTGTTCGACGAGATGCCGGTGGCGAGCTGCCTTGGCGATACGGCCTTCTCGACCGCCGAGGATCTGGTGAACGCCACCTTCGGGCTCGATCCCTGATCCCGGCCGCTGGCCGCTGTGCCCCGGCCGGGGTGGAGACGCACTTGGGTAAACACGCGGCGGCTTGACCAGAGTCTGGCGGCGGCGGTAACGTTCCGCGGTGATGTCGACGATTGCTTCCTATGGAACTCGCGACCGGCGCACGCTCAACTTCCTGTTGGGGCTGAGCTTCGTGCTGCTGCTCGCGTCTTGGCTGGTCCTGGCGCTGAACTAACGGCCGGACCGCATCCGCCCGTGCGCCTCGATGATGCGGGCCACGCAGCAGGTGAGCCGCTCGGCCGTCGCGAGCTCCAGGAACTCGTTGGGGCCGTGAGCGTTCGATCCCGGCCCCAGCACCCCGGTGATGAAGAGCTGCGCGTCCGGAAAGCGTTCGCCCAGCATTGCCATGAAGGGAATCGAGCCGCCCTCCCCCATGTATAGAGCCGGTTGTCCGAAGAACTCCTGTGAAGCGCGCTCTGCGGCGTGCTCCAGCCAGCTGGCAAGAGTCGGAGCGTTCCAGCCGTCGGCGCCCTGCTCTCCCTCGAACGATACTCGTGCGCCGCACGGCGGGTCACGCGTCAGCAACTCACGCAGCCGTGCGGTTGCTGCGCCTGCCGCGACGCCCGGAGGCAGGCGCAGCGACAGCTTGAGCGAGGTGCGCGGTCTGAGCACGTTTCCCGCTTCGTCGAGCGCGGGCAGGCCACCTGCTCCCGTCACCGACAGCGCCGGTCTCCAGGTTCGGTTCAGCACGAGCTCGGCTGGCTCCGCTCCGACGACCCGCATGCCCTCGACGAGCGGGAACTTGCGCCACACCGCCTCACCCAGAGCCTCGGCGGCGGCCCTCGCCTGCGCTCGGTGCTGTTCGGGAACGGTGGCGTGGAACGCGGGGTCCCGGATCGCGCCCGTCGCCGCATCCTCCACTCGATCGAGCAGCGCGCGAACGATGCGGAAGCTCGAAGGCACGATCCCGCTCGCGTCGCCCGAATGGACGCCCTCTTTGAGCACGTCGACGTGTAGGTCGCCGGACACCAGGCCGCGAAGCGACGTCGTGCACCAGAGCTGGTCGTAGTTGCCGCAGCCCGAATCGAGGCAGACGACGAGATCGGGCGTGCCGATGCGGTCGGCGAGATGATCGATGTACGCCGGTAGATCGAAGCTACCGCTCTCTTCGCAGGCTTCTATGAGGATCACGCAGCGCGCGTGCGCGAGGCCCGCATCGTGCAACGCCTCCAGGGCGGTGAGCGAGGCGAACGCCGCGTAGCCGTCGTCTGCGGTCCCGCGTCCGTAGAGGCGTCCGTCGCGAAGGACCGGGTTCCATGGACCGAGTCCGTCGGACCAGCCCGTCATCTCGGGCTGCTTGTCGAGATGGCCGTAGAGAAGCACCGTTCCTTCGGCCGTTCCCGGTATCTCCATCAAGATGACGGGCGTGCGGTCGGCGAGCCTCACGACGTCCACGCTCAGCCCCTCGACAGGGCGGCTGCGGCACCAGCCGGCGATGAGATCCACGGCGCGATCCATGTGCCCGTTGGCCTGCCACTGGGCGTCGAACAGCGGCGACATGTTAGGGATGCGCACGTAGTCGACCAGGCGCGGGACGATCTCCTCCTTCCAGATCGTGCGTACGAGATCTCTCACTTCGATTTGCCCGGGCGGGCCGTGTTGCCGCCGGCCACGATCAAACTAGACTCGGGCAGCGATCGCGCGCAAATGTTTCGATGCGCTCGTTCGGAGCCGCAACTCCCCCCGCGACCAGAGCTCCTACCACGTCCGGCCGCGCATCCGACCGAGCCCGGTCCCGGCGGCTCCGGCGCCGTCCGCCCGAAGGGCGGCGCCTGGGCAACGGGCGCGGGCCGATTCGCGATGCCTCGAATCGAGACGGATGAGATGGGCGAGCCCGCCGGTGTGTCTCAGGCTGGGTCGGACCGGACCTCCACGGCGTTGTGGCGGGGTATCTCGATGGTTCTGACGCGAGCGGTTCGGCACGGCGGTTGCACTCGATGAACGCCCGAGACGACACGGATCGTTGTCGGCGCAGACTCGGTGGGAGTATCGAAGGATGAAGACCGCACTTGTAATCGATGATCACGTCTGGATGCGCAGACTTGCCTGCGAGTTTCTCCAGGAGCGAAGCTACGAGACCATCGAGGCGTGCGATTGCGCCACGGCGCTCGGCATGCTCGCGGATGTCCACGTGGACATTGTGATCACGGACATCCTAATGGCCGGAATGGACGGCATGGAGTTCATCGCGAGACTACAGCGCGACCGCCCGGAGTTGCCCATCGTTGCCGTTTCGGCTGGCGGAGGCGCTAGCAGGCCCTATCTCGACACCGCGCTGGCGCTGGGCGCGTCGGCGGCTGTCGAGAAACCGTTCGAGCCGCATGAACTGCTCGAGCCGGTCGATCGGCTGCTCAACGCCTGACCCGACGGGCGGGTTCTCCTGGCG
>SPBQ01000290.1 GCA_004525875.1 Myxococcales bacterium | reverse complement strand
GTATGATACGCGGCCATGAAGCTGCCCCTGCCCACCGACGCCATCGACTGGTCGGAGGTGACCGAGCAGGCCACCGACCTGCTACGCGAGTACATCCGGATCGACACGACCAACCCGCCGGGGGGCGAGGAGGCCGGTGCCGATCTGCTCCGCCGTGAGCTCGCTCGCGAGGGCTTCGAGAGCCGCTACCACGACGCCGGGGACGGGCGCGTGTCGATCTCGGCGCGTCTGCCTGCCACCGAGGGCGCAGCCGGCAAGCCGATCGTCCTGCTCTCGCATATCGACGTCGTGCCGGCCGAGCCCGTGCACTGGCGCGTCGATCCGTTCTCCGGTGCCCTGGTCGACGACGTGATCTGGGGTCGCGGTGCGCTCGACATGAAGGGCATGGGCATCATGGAGTTGATGGTCCTCGCGCTTGCGCGTCGCCACAGATTGCCGCTCAAGAACGACATCGTGTTCCTGGCTGTGGCCGACGAGGAGGAAGGCGGGCACAGGGGTGTGCGGTTCTTGCAGGAGTCGGCGCCCGAACTGTTCGATGCATCGCTCGTGATCAACGAGGGGGCATACGGGTTCTCGAACTTCTTCGGTCAGGACGTAACGATGTTCGGCGTATGCCCGAGCGAGAAGAGTCCGTGCTGGCTTACGCTCCGCGCGGCAGGTGCGCCTGGCCATGCCTCGGTGCCGCATGCCGACAACGCCGTCGCCCGGCTGGTGCGCGCACTGGCCCGCATCGAGAAGCACGAGCAGCGAACACGCATCACGGAACCCGTGCACGCGATGTTCCGAACGCTCACGGCCCGTGGGCTGGTGCCCTCGGAGATCGACCTCGAGGATCTGGAGACCGTCGAGGCCATTGCCGCCGCTGACGCACACGTGAGCGCGATCACGCGCGACACAGTGAACCTCACCGGGCTCACGGCCGGTCAGAAGCACAACGTCATTCCCGCCGGCGCGGAGGCCACGCTCGACTGCAGGCTGCTGCCCGACACCGACCCCGATCGGTTCGTCGCCGAGCTGCGCGAGCTGATCGATGATCCTCGGATCGAGGTGACGCGGGTCCTCGAGCACGTCTCGGGACAGTCCTCTCTCGATACACCGTTCGCGAAGACCGTGGGAGAGGTCGTGGCCGAGCGCTACGGCGAGCAGGGCCACGTGGTGCCGATGCTCTCGCCCGGGTTCACCGACAGCCACGCGTTCCGCGCCGCCGGTGTCGACGCCTACGGATTCACACCCGCCCTGCTCACGCGCGAGGAGCTGGCAACGATCCACGGCCACAACGAGCGCATCAGCAGGGCGAATCTCAGGCTCGGTACCGAGGTGCTATTCGACGTAGTCGGACGGCTGGCGTGTCGCGGTTGCTGAGCGCCGCGTGATTCTCACGCGCGACAGGATCCTGGCCGAGATCGCCGCCGGCAACGTGACTGTCGACCCTTACGACGAGTCAGCGGTGGGTCCGGCCTCGATCGACCTGCACCTGGGCGACGAGGTGCGCGTGCTCGACAAGACCGGCGGGCCGGTGCCGATCCGTGACGACACCGACTACCGCGACGGGTCGCATACCAGCTGCCTCACCACACCGTACCCACTCGCGCCCGGCGAGACGGTGCTCGGCATCACGCGTGAGCGCATCAAGCTTCCGCCGGACATCTGCGGCTGGCTCGAGGGGCGTTCGCGGTTCGCACGGCTCGGTCTGGCCATCCACGTGACGGCCGGCTTCATCAGTCCCGGCGTCGACAACCGTCAAGTGCTGGAGATCTCGAACCTCTCCGGGCGTGTTCTCGAGCTCCACGTGGGCACGCGGATCTGTCAGATCATCCTGCAGCGTACGGAGGGGACAGCTGTCTACCGAGGTCGCTTCGCGGCACAGGACAAGCCGTGACGTGTCAGTGGACGCCGCTGGCGGGTACCAGGGCCTGCGGCTCGACCCCGAGCCGGCGGACGGCCACTTCCCAGAGGCGTTCCGGATCGGTCTCGAAGACGAGATCGGCGGTGACGTCGCTGTTCACCCACGCGCCCTCGCTCAGCTCACCCTCGAGCTGTTCGGGGCCCCAGCCGGAGTAACCGAGAACGAGTCGGATCCGAGTCGGGGGCTGCTTCGACAGAAAGCGCAGCGCGTCGGGCGCCGACGAGAGATGGACGCCGGGTGCGATCTCGCGTGTGGAGTCGCCGGCGATGTCGGGGACGGGCTCGTGCAGGATCCAGCCGGTCTCGGGCTGGACCGGGCCGCCCCACCACGCGACGTCGGAGGTCCGGCCCCGCCAGACGATGTCGAGCGGCTCGAGCAGATCGAGCACGCGGCTCTCGCTGGGCCGGTTCACGATCAGACCGAAAGAGCCGTGGGTCTGGTGTTCGATCATCAACACCACGCTTCGCTGAAAGTTCGGATCGGCCAGCTGGGGCATCGCGATCAGCAGGCCTGGTGCTACTTCGATCTCGCCTCGCATTGTTATCTGGTGTAGCCCCGGACCGGTCATCCGGCAAGGTGGTTGTCTGCGAGTTTGCGAAAGCTTATGTGAACTCACAGACATTCGGTCGGGTGCGACCCACGACGCGGCGTGTCCACTCACCCGCTCGCGCGAGCGTTTACCCATCTCAGGAGGGGGTCATGGAATTCGGAGTCTTCGTACCGCAGGGCTGGCGCCTCGATCTGATGAGTGTCGCGGGCGACCGGGCAAAGTGGGAGACGTTCACGCGGGTCGGCAGCGCGCTCGATCGAGCGGGCTGGGACTCGCTCTGGGTTTACGACCACTTTCATACGTTTCCTCGCAAGGAGATCGAGGCCACGTTCGAGGCATGGACGATGATGGCCACGCTCGCCCAAATCACCGAGCGGGCACGCATCGGCCAGCTGGTCACATGCGTCCAGTACCGCGAGCCCTCCTACCTCGCCAAGATCGCGGCCTGCGTCGACGTGGCCTCGAACGGACGGCTCAACGTCGGCCTCGGCTCGGGCTGGTACGAGGCCGAGTTCGGCGCGTTCGGCTACGACTTCCGCACCACGAGCAAGCGCTTGGCGCGGCTCGAGGAGACCTGCGAGATCCTCACTCGAATGTGGAGGGACGAGTTGACAACCTTCGAGGGCAAGCACTACCAGGTGCACGACGCCGTCTGTGAGCCCAAGCCCCTGCAGCGTCCGCGTCCTCCGATCTGCATCGGCGGCAGCGGCCGCAAGGTGCTTCTGCGGATCGTGGCCAGGCACGCCGACGTCTGGAACTACCTCGGCTCGATCGAAGACTTTCCGGAGACGCTCGAGGTGCTCAAGGGGCACTGCCGCGACGTCGGCCGCGATTTCGACGAGATCAAGGTCACGGTCGCGCTCGGCGCTATCTGCCACGAAACGTCCGACGATCTCGAAACGTTCTTCGGGCGCATCGCCGCACAGGGCCACGACCGCGACCGCGTGCTGAAGATCACCCGGTGCAAGGGGAGCGCCGATCGATGTGCGGAGATCCTCCGCGAGTGGAAGACGGCGGGTGCGGACGGGTTCGTTTTCTACTTCCACGATATCGCGTCGGTGGGCAAGGGCGATTCGCAGGCGGAGATCTTTCAGCGCAGCGTGCTGCCGACCGTTTGATCGGCGGGGTCGCGCCGCCGCGCGCGTGCTCGGATCTCAGTCGCGCAGCGACTCGAACAGGCGTGCGGCTGCTTCTCGTCCACTTCGCACACAGTCGGGGATGCCGGTGCCGCGATACGCGTTGCCCGCGAGCTCGAGCGATGGCAGGGCCGCGACTCCGTTCTCGATCCTGTCGACGCGGGCGAGATGGCCTACGTGATACTGCGGCATCGACCTCGGCCAGCGCGTGACGAGCTGTTGGAGCGGCTCACCCCGTACGCCGAGCAGATCGCGGAGATCACGGATGACGGCCGCGATCATCGTGTCGTCGTCGAGAAAGACACTTTCGGGAGAGAGCGCACCGCCGACGAACGCGCGTAGAAGGATGACGTCTTGCGGTGAGCGAGCCTCATACTTGCGACTCGAGAACGTGCAAGCGAGCGTCGTCCGTCCTTCGATCGCCGGTACGACGAAGCCGAAGCCGTCCAGCTTGTGCCCGACCTGTTCGGGAGCGTAGGCCAGATTGATCGTGGCCGAGGAGGCGTATTCGATCGCCGCCAGGTCTTCGGCAAGCGCAGGCGCCTGACGCGAGAGCATGGCGGCCGCGGCGAACGCCGGCACCGAGATACAGACGGCGTCGTAGGAGTCGGGGCCGGGACCGACCTCGGCCTCTGTCTCCACACGCCAGCTTCCGTTCTCGCGCGCGACGCGGGCGAG
>SPBQ01000201.1 GCA_004525875.1 Myxococcales bacterium | reverse complement strand
GATGTGAGCAGCCTGCGATTCATCATCCACGGCGCGGCTCCGTGCCCGGTAGAGGACAAGCACGCAGTGATCGAGTGGTTCGGCCCGATCGTCACCGAGATCTACGCGGCCACCGAGGGCATGGGCACGCTCGTCACCTCGCAAGAGTGGCTCGAGAAGCCGGGCACGGTAGGGAGGCCCGCGCCGGGATCGGTGCGGATCGTCGACGACGAGGGTACGCGGCTCGGCGAGCCGGGCGCGATCGGCACGGTATTCATTCAGCCGGCGAGCGGCGCCGACTTCGAGTACCACGGCGCGCGGGACAAGACGGCAGGCGCCAAGCGCGATGGTTACTTCACCGTGGGCGACGTGGGTTACCTCGATGAGGACGGCTACCTGTTCCTCACCGGGCGCAGCTCGGAGCTGATCATCACGGGCGGAACCAACGTCTATCCGGCCGAGATCGATGAGACGTTGCTCGCGCACCCGCGCGTGCTCGACGCGGCCGCATTCGGGCTGCCCGATCCCGAGTGGGGCGAAGTCGTGGCCGCGGCCGTCGTGGTCGCTCCGGACGGGGATGGGAGATCGGCGGACGTCGGTGACCTCGAGTCGGAGCTGCTCGCGTACTATCGAGAGCGGCTACCGGCGTACAAGGCGCCGAAGATCATCCGCTTCGTCGAGGACATACCGCGCAGCGAGGCTGGAAAGATCTACCGTCGAAAGCTCGGGCAGCGCTCCGTGTGATCGTGCGGGCCGGGCCCGGGGGGCGCGCCGTCGCTTTGACGGGCTCCGCGCTCTCGATCACGACGAGCCGAAGACGTCCGCGATGTCGCCGGGCTTTGCTGGCCTCCGAATTTCTCGCGTTCTATACAGAGCGACTCCTGTCCGTTGGAGATCAGAGGATCGGTCGCCTCCTCGGTGCGGTGTCCAGGGGCGAGATCGCCGACGCTTTGGATCACGACCCGAACGACACATCCGTCCACGAGAAGCTTCGATGAATCGCCCAGACTATCTCATCAACGACGCCGACAACCACTATTACGAGCCCGACGACTGCTACTCCCGTCACATCGAAGAGCGCTTCAAGAAGCGTACGATGTGGATCGACCGTTCGAAGCAGGGCCCCGGCCGCATGTACGTCGGCGAGGAGCGCTGTCGGTTCTTCAGCGTCGGTGCCGGAGACAGCGTCGGTGCGCCCGGTGTCATGAAGGATTTCCTGCGCGGGGCGAGCGATGAGGGCGGTAGCCCGAGCCTCAATCCGATCAACGGGCTGGCGGTGCCGGAGTTCGTCTCACGAGCGGCCCGTATCGCCAAGATGGAGGAGCAGGGAATCGAGCGCTGCCTCATGCTGCCGACCACCGGCGTCGGGCTCGAGCCGCAGCTGCGCGAGCCCGGCAACCGCGACGTGCTCTATCCATCTCTGCGCGCGTTCAACCGCTGGCTCGAAGAGGACTGGGGCTACGGCCGTTGCGGTCGCATCTATGGCGCGCCCGTCGTCTCCCTCGTCGAGCTCGACGACGGTATCGCCGAGCTCGACCGTGTGTGCGAGCTCGGTGCGCGCTTCGTCGTCGTGACGGCCGGACCGATTGACGGGCGCTCGCCCGGCGATCCGCACTTCGACCGCTTCTGGGCCCGCTGCGAGGAGACAGCGACGAACGTCGTCTATCACATCGGCAGCACGCCGTTCGGACGCATGTACAGCACCCCCTGGGGTTTGCGTGCGCAGCCTCCCTCGCATCGCCACTCCCTGATGGAGTACCACCTGTCGTTCACCGAGATGCCGGTGGCCGATACGCTGACGGCGCTCATCGCCGACAACGTCTTCGGCCGCTTCCCGAAGCTGCGCGTTCTCTCGGTCGAGTACGGATCCTCCTGGGTGAGGCCTCTGCTGACGAAGCTCGACCATATCGCCCGCCTCTACAGCAAGGATATGTGGCGCTTCGGCGAGTCTCCGGGTACTCCGAGCGAGATGTTCCGGCGAAACGTGTGGGTGGCGCCGTTCTACGAGGACGACGTCGTGGGGCTCGCGGATACGATCGGCCCTGCCCACGTGCTCAACGGCTCCGACTACCCGCACCCCGAAGGGTTGTCGTGGCCTGCCGAGTTCGTCGAGGAGCTGGAAGGGATGGGCGCTGGCGACGTGCGGCTCATCATGCGCGAGAACTTCGAGGGGCTGGTGGCGTGACGTCGATCGATCCGCGCACGCCGGTGCTCGTCGGCGTCGGGGCCGTCCTGCAGCGCGAGGAGGATCCGTCACAGGCCTCCGAGCCCTACGAGATGATGGTTCAGGCTCTCAAGCTGGCGGCCGACGATGCGGGGAACCGCGAGCTGCTGGCGCGCGCTGACTCGGTGCGCGCGCCGCGTGGGTTCTGGGACTACCGCGATCCGTGCCGGCTCGTTGCCGACGCGCTGGGCGCATTCGACGCGCGCACCGAGGTCGCACAGATCGGTGTGTTGCAGACGACGCTGCTCGGACGGGCGGCCGCCGACATCGCCTCCGGCGCGGCTGACATCGTGCTCGTCACCGGCGCCGAGGCGAAGTACCGAGCGCTGCGTGCGCAGATTGCCGGCTCCGAGGCTTCGATGACGGAGCAGCCCGAGGGCGTCTATCCCGACTCCGTGCTGGAGCCAGCGGAGGAGATCTACCATCCGCTCGAGGTCGACTGCGGCCTGCTCATGCCGGTGAACTCGTACTCGATGATCGAGAACGCGTTGCGTGGCGTCGAGGGTATCTCGATCGAGGAGCACCGACGCGAGGTCGCCGAGCTGTGGGCCGGCTTCGGCAGCGTGGCGGTGTACAACCCGCACGCCTGGAACCGTGACGCGATCGACGCGGCTGTCATCGCCGAGGGCGGCAACCGTAATCGCATGCTCGCTTTCCCCTACACCAAGCTCCACACCTCGCAGTGGAACGTCGACCAGGCGGCCGGTCTGATCCTGTGCTCGGTCGAGGCGGCCCGTCGCGCGGGCGTCGCCGAGGATCTCTGGGTGTTCCCGCACTGCGTGGTCGACTCCAACCATATTGTGCCCCTCATCGAGCGTTCCGATCTCCACCGTAGCCACGGCTTCGAGCTGGCGGGACGGCGCGCAGGTGAGCTGTGCGGCGGCGCGGTGTCGGGCGCCGACCACGTGGAGCTCTACAGCTGCTTTCCGTCCGCCGTACGCATCCAGATGCGCGAGATGAACATCGCGCGCGACCGACCCGTCACCGTGACGGGCGGGATGACGTTTGCCGGCGGGCCGCTCAACAACTTCGTCCTGCAGGCCATGGTGCGCATGGCCGAGGTGTTGCGCGCCGAGCCCGGCAGCGCGGGCCTGGTGACGGCCGTGAGCGGGATCGTCACCAAGCAGGGCGTCAGCGTCTGGTCGACGCAGCGGCCTGCCCGCGCGTTCGCGTTCGAGGATGTAACGGAGCAGGCGGCGGCCGCCTTGCGGCGCGTCGAGATCGTCGAGCCGCCCGCCGGCGCGGACGCGACGGTGGCGAGCTACACGGTTCTCTACGAGGACGGCGCGCCGGTCAGCCTGGTTCTGCTCTGTGATCTTGCCGGCGGCAGGCGCACGCTGGTCGCAGTGCAGGACGCCGCTCTTGCCGCCGCCGCCGTCGAGAGCGATCCGCTCGGTCGCGATGTCCGGATCGAGGGCGCCGGCCGCGCGAGCCTGCCCTGAGCGAGAGCGCGCCCGTCAGAACCGGAGCTCGCCGCTCAGAATCGTAGCGTGCCGGAGAGGAGCGGGCCCCAGTTGATCTGATTCAGTTCCACCTTGTCGCCGCCGTTCTTACCGGATCCGTATACACCGAAGATCCGGAAATCGAGGCCCAGATCGAAGTACTTGAACAGGTGGAACTGCAGGCCGAGATCTCCCTGGAAGAGCTGGCCGGTGACGTCTCCGATGTCGATGTAGAAGTACTGGAATCGTGTCATCGCCGCCAGACGATCGGTGAACGCCCAGCCGCCGAAGAGTCCGACGTTCGGCAGCGGCGCGCTCAGGTCGTCGCCCAGGTTGACGTCGAAGTCTGGTTCACCGGGGAGGACCGGATCTACGTCGACGCCGAAGTCGACCTTCAGGATGTGGAAACCGAGCTGCATGCCGAACTCTTTCTTCTCATCCAGGATGAACGAGTAGCCGTAGTTGAAGCGGACCGCATCGAGGTCGAGACCAGCCGCCACCTCGGCACCGACGGGGACGATGTTCCCGTCGCCGAGATCGATCTCCTCATCGATCGTTCTCGTGCCCTTTCGACTGATCGGGAAGAACTCGGCTTCGAGTCGATGCTTCTTGAAGAACCGCCAGCGAAGACCGGCGACGGCCGTGTTGGACTGGTCGTCGAGCCCGAACGCGTCCTCGAGGTCGATGCTGACACCGACTCCGCCAGAGTTCACCTTGAGATTGCTATCGGTGAACATGAAGTAGCCGCCTCCGTAGGCGGCGAAGTGTTCGTGAAAAGACGGGACGAAGTCATCGCCCGCCTGCGCAGGGCTTGCGATCGCGCTGATCAGTACCGTGATTGCCAGAATCGTTCGGAGCATCCGGACCCTTTCGAGCCGTGGTGTATATCAGCTTGGTCACGATCGGCGAGTGCTTGATGCACGGCCCGCCGCTGCGGCTTTCCGACGGCTGGGACGCTCGCCTGGGTGGGTTCCGAAGTTTGATAGCGGCGTCCGATGGTTCGCGAGGGTCGATGCGACAATTGCCGGGTTCTTTGCCGGGCGGCGAGGGCCTGACGGCTGGTACCGCATTTGCTTCGTCGTCTGTATGGACTCCCAGACCCTTGGCTGCGTCTTGTTCGCGGTCGGCGTGATCGTCGCTGCTGTGGGTTTTCTCGCAGTTGGGCTGCGACCGCACATACCGCCGACCGTCGGTGGCCAGCCGGGCGTCGAGACCCGGTCGGGTGCTGGCAGCCGCTCCGAGAGCCAGCAGTGGCATCTCGGCAGACTCCTCTGAGGCTGATGCGTCCTGCGCGCCTCGGCGTCCGAGTGCCGACGGTGCGTTCTCAGTTCACCTGCTAGCTCGGTTCCACGTGAACCGTGACGTCAGCGATTCCGAAGCGGTCGCGTAGCGTGCGCTCGATCGTGTCGCACACCGCGTGCGACTCCTCGGTCGAGAGGTGGCCGTCGACGGCCACGACGACGTCGGCTGCAACGCCCGCGCCGG
>SPBQ01000454.1 GCA_004525875.1 Myxococcales bacterium | reverse complement strand
GAGCACCGGGCTTCGAACCCGTAGGTCGCAGGTTCGAATCCTGCCGGCCGCGCCAGTTTTCGTCCGTATCTTCGCCTACTTCCGCGCTCGGGTTTCGTGTCGAGTTTCCGCCAACCTGCCTGGTGCCAGTCCTGGTGCGGGTTCCGCGATGGCTCAGGCGCCGCACGGCCTCGGGGAGAGATCTCGTTGCGCGGATCGCGTCCACCGAAACATTGTCTTGCAGCTCTCCGATCAGCTCGCCCTCGATCCCTTCTGCGTTGAGGTGGACTACGCCGGCGACGTTCGCCACGTTCATCGTCAGGCTCGTCACGTGCAGCGCAATCGACAGCGGAAGCTGGATCGGGGCCAGTCTGGCACTGAGCGGGCGGTTCGCGAAGTGGATCGAGGATTCTCCTGAGCTTGCACGCAGTTACTCGGATCGCGTCAAGCCTTACGTGTGACATGGCTGTATCAGGGGAGCCTTGGGCCTCGTAGTTTGCAGTCGGTACGCTATTGGACGCTGGGGCACTGCAAGAAGCGGCTACAACGGACAAGGCGTGTAAGGCCGCATTTGTGAGAATGACGACGGTTCGAGCGACGCATCTGGCGTCTCACGGAGCGGAACAGAATGAGTAGACTGTACGCCGCACCCGCAAGCTTTGGTCGATCTCTGGGACAAGCACCTCGCCTACGAGTTCGAGGATTGCGACGCGGACCTCGCGGTATCGACGATGGTCGACGATGCGTACGTGAACCACGTACCCAAGATGATCGGAGGCCACGGCCGTGAGGCCCTGCGCGAGTTCTACGAGAAGCACTTCGTGCACAGCACACCACCGGACTGGAAGACCACACCGATCTCGCGCACAGTCGGAGACGACCGGCTCGTGGACGAGATCTTCACCGAGTTCACAGGCGTCGGTGTAACGAATCCAGCGCCAGAGTCGTTTACCATTCTGCGCGCGGTCGCGTAAGCGTGAGCACGGTTCCAAAGAACAGCGAGACGTCGGCAGCCGCAGGGATATTCGGCACACAGCGCAGGCGCGTCTGGGGCCTGGCGTACCGGCTGACCGGAAGCGCCGAGGATGCGGACGACATCGTCCAGGAGACTTTCACGCGCCTGATCGAGCGATCTCCGCCGGACGACCGGGCGCTCGAGGCGTGGCTCATGCAGGTAGCGGTCCGTCTCGGTATCGATGCCGTGAGAAGCCGCAGGCGACGTTCTTATCCCGGTCCGTGGCTTCCGGCTGCGGTCGAAGCCAGCGACGAGGACTGGCTCGACTCGTTCGCCAGCGACGACCCGGATCCGGAGACGCGTTACGGACTGCTCGAGAGCGCGACGTTGGCGTTCCTATTGGCGCTCGAAGCGCTCGGCCCACGCCAGCGTGCCGTGCTTCTGCTGCGCGACGTGTTGGGCCGGTCGGCCGCCGAGACGGCCGAGCTGCTCGATACCAGCGAAGGAAACATTCGCGTACTTCATCTGCGAGCGCGCCGCGCGATGGACCGCTACGACAGTACGCGGTGTGCGCCCACAGCGGAGCTGCGAGCGCGCCATCAAGACGTGCTCGAGCGCTTTCTGACCTGCCTGGCGTCTCAAGACACGGCGGGTCTGGAGGCCATGTTGACCGAGGCGGTGCGAACCGAGACCGACGCCGGCGGCGCCTACAGCGCGCTCGCGGCTGCCATGGAAGGACGCGCGCGCGTGGCTCGATTCTACCTACGCGCCGCGCTGAACCGGGCTGCCGGCGGGGCGCTGCTCGAGACTCGCATGGTCAACGGCATGCCGGCCGCGCTGATGAACCCTCACCCACCCCGTTCGCCGGCAAGCGCCACGCACTGTCCTGGTCATCGACGTGGGCGACGATGGCCGCATCCGCGCGATCCGAACGATTCTGGCCCCCGCAAAGCTCGTCGCGGTACGCTTTCCAGGCGCGACGGAAACCACGCCGTCGAAGCGCTGATCTACGCATGCGGCGCGAACGCGCCAGCGAAACGGCAGCGAGGTCAGCCAACTCGCGATGATGCGATGGCCCCTTCGGTGACCGGACCTCGGCGAAACGGCAGCGCGAGCAGCCCCGCGGTCGTTTGCAGCCGCGCGGCATCGAGGTCTCGGACGCCGCAGGTCACCGACGTTCCCTCCTCCGCCGGCGTACACGTTGCGAAGAGCCTGTCGAACAATGAGAAGCAGTTGCCGAAGTTCGTGTCGTAGCGCTCAGGCTCTCGCAAGTGGTGGACCTTGTGAAAATTGGGGGTCGAAATCAGCAAGGCCAACGCGTTGTCGACCGACAGCGGCAGCCTGACGTTGGAGTGCTCCAGGAGGCCGGCCAGCACCGACCACACCCGGTAGACCGCAAACGCGCCCGGGGTCGCACCGAGCACGACCGCGGCAACCGACAGGAAGGCGTAGCGGATGACGCTTTCGCCCGGATGCTGACGGATCGTCGTCGTGACATCCACCGAGCGATCCGAGTGGTGCACGCTGTGAAAACGCCAGAACAGTCCGATGTCGTGCATTGCGCGGTGGGTGACGTAGAACGCGAAGTCGAGCCCGAGGACCACGAGCAGCGTAGTCGTCGCGGGCTGCAGACCGAGTCGGGGCAGGAGGCCGAAGCCCCCAGGTTCGATCCGGACGAGTACGGTAACAAGCGCCACGTTGAAGACGAGGTTCGTCCAGAATGTGATGAGGGTGAGCGCAAGATTGGGTACGACATGGGCCCGGTTCTGGCGATCACGCGGATGAAGCGGGATCCAGCTCTCGACGGCTGCGAGCACCGCCATCGCGATCAGAACGGCAGCGATCATGGATGATGAGGACGTAACGAAGGCGTAGGAGGACATATGCGAGTTTCCCTGCCGGATGTGGCATTTGAAGAGCAAACGCGCAAGAGCGGCAATTCGTTACAGGGTCGGGCGGCCGGCTCGCTCCTCTACCT
>SPBQ01000463.1 GCA_004525875.1 Myxococcales bacterium | reverse complement strand
GTCGCCGGCCGGCGACAACAGTAGCCATGGTCGTTCTGAACGTAGTCCAGTATTAGCCTCGGTTCGTAACGACGGCTGGCGCGTTCGTCGCGTCCCGCTTATGTTCGTGCGACACGATGCCCAACACAGACATCACCATGCCGGAGATCACGTCCGGATTCGGCGGCCTGCGCGTCGTATCGTTCGAAAGCCGGATGGCGAGAGAGACGGCGCGCCTCGTCGCGAGGGCCGGCGGCATCCCCATCTCGGCTCCTTCCATGCGCGAGGTGCCGCTCGACGAACATGGCGAGGCACACGCTTTCGCCGATGAGTTGCTCGCTGCAGACTTTGATATCGTCATCTTCCTGACGGGGGTCGGTACTCAGCTCCTTTTCTCGGCGATGGAAACGCGCCACGAGCGAGCCACGCTCGTGAGCGCGCTGTCACGGACGACCGTGGTCGCGCGCGGCCCGAAGCCCGTGAAGGCTCTGCGCAAGCTTGGCGTTCCGATCACGATAACCGTCCCGGAACCGAATACCTGGCGCGATCTGATCGCGACCCTCGACGAGAGCGCCGAGTCAGTGGCGGTCGAGGGCGCGCGAGTGGCGATCCAGGAGTACGGCGTCAGCAATCCGCGCCTTCTCGACGCGCTCGCGGAGCGTGGCGCGCGGGTTCGTTCGATTCCCGTGTACCGGTGGGCCTTGCCGGAGGACCGTCGGCCGCTGCTCGATGCCATCCGCGAGATCATCGCACGCACCACCGACATCGCGCTCTTCACGAGCGCGACGCAGGTCCACCATGTGCTGGCTGCGGCCGACGAAGCCAAGCTCGGCAAACAGCTGCGCGACGCGTTCGGCGAGGTCGTGATCGCCTCCATCGGGCCGGTGTGCAGCGAGGCGCTGCAGGAGGCCGGGCTCGGCACCGACCTCGAACCCTCGCGGCCCAAGCTCGGGGTGTTCGTGCGCGAGATCGCGGAGCATGCGGCGGACCTCGTCACACGCAAGCGATCACGACTGCGCACCGCTGCCGTCGGCCGTCACGCCACCGTCCGCGGAGCCGACCCGAACGCCGGTGTCTTCATGCGCGCATGCCGCGGCGAGGCGACCGAGCACACGCCCGTCTGGCTCATGCGCCAGGCCGGTCGCTACATGCAGGAGTACCGCGAGATCCGGGCCCGCGTGCCCTTCATCGAGCTCTGCAAGAACCCCGAGCTGGCGGCCGAGGTAACGATCACGGCCCAGGAACGCATCGGCGCCGACGCTGCAATCCTCTTCTCTGACATTCTTCTCATCCTCGAGCCCATCGGCCTCGGGCTCGACTACCTGCGCGGAGAAGGACCGAGCATCTCGCACGTGGTGCGTGGCGCACGGGACGTGGACCGATTGTGCGAGGTGAAGCCCGAAGAATCGCTGACATTCGTGTTCGAGGCCGTACGACGAATCCGCGCCGGGCTCTCGCCGGGCATTCCTCTGATCGGGTTCAGCGGCGCGCCGTTCACGCTGGCGTCGTACGCGATCGAGGGCGGTGGATCGCGCAACTACGTCGAGACAAAGAAGCTCATGTACGGCGATGAGGGCGCGTGGCATGCGATGATGGCGCTGCTCGCCCGAGCGGTCGGCGAGTACCTACGCTATCAGATCGATGCCGGCTGCCAGGCCGTGCAGCTGTTCGACAGCTGGGTGGGCTGTCTCTCGCCTGCCGACTACGAGCGGTACGTTCTTCGGCATACACGTGCCGTGGTCGACGCGCTGCCCGACGGCGTTCCCCTCATCCACTTCGGCACCGACACGGCCACGCTTCTCGAGCTCCAGGCCGAGGCCGGTGCCAGCGTCATCGGCGTGGACCATCGGATGCGGATCGGCGAGGCGTTCGAGCGATTCCCGAACCTGGCCGTGCAGGGCAACCTCGACCCCGTCGTGCTGATGGCCGATCGAGAAGTCGTACGTACTCGAACGCTCGAGCTGCTCGACGAGGTCGGTGGACGGCCCGGACACATCTTCAACCTGGGGCACGGCATTCTGCCCGCCACCCCGGTCGACAACGTGATCGCCCTCGTGGACACGGTGCACGAAGCGAGCGCCGCGCGCGTCACGAAGAGCTGAGGACGGATCAAATGGCCGAGATCAACGGTATCGCCCACACCATGCTCACGGTCAGCAACTTCGACACGTGCCGGGAGTTCTACCTGAAAATCCTCGGCTTCATGGGCCTCAAACCCGTCTTCGACTTCGAAGGCTTCCTCTACTGCGTTGGCGGTCGGACGGCGTTCGGCATCCAGGCGGCCGAGGAGAAGTACCACGCCGAGCGCTTCCAGCAGCTGCGCGTGGGCCTTCACCACGTCTGCTTCCGCGCACGCGAACGCGCGGACGTCGACGGATTCCACGACTTCCTCGTCGAGATCGGCGCCAAGATCGTTCACGGCCCGCAGCAGGACGACTTCGCGCCCGGTTATTACTCGGTCCTGTTCGAGGATCCCGACGGAATCCGTCTCGAGATGAATCACGTGCCCGGCAAGGGGCTGCTGAAGGACTGAGCGTGGGTGGGCGTCCTCGACGTCGGGGCAACTTCGCCGCGCGCGTTCTCGACAGCTCACGGCGCGTTCGAGAGCGGGTGTTGCGCGCTTGGCGACGACGCGGTACTCGGCCGGATCCGCGTCTCCCCGTAGCGGCCAGTTGACGAACTCCGCAGCGGGTTCTTCGACCGGGTACCGGCCGCCGACCGCCGCCACGGACGCGATGTTGGCTTCGCCGAACGACCGTGCCGAAATGGCGCGGGATGAGCAGCAAGGACTCCACCGTATCGGTCGCGATCATCGGCGCCGGCATCTCGGGCCTCTCGGCGGCCTACGAGATCACACGACG
>SPBQ01000022.1 GCA_004525875.1 Myxococcales bacterium | reverse complement strand
GTCGATGTAGAGCTGGTCGCCCGCCAGCGGCCGGCGCTCGGGGTCCCGTGCGATCAGCGCGATCGCGCGGACGTTCATGATGTTGAGCTGCATCATTGGATCGGCCGATCCGTCCTCGGTCGTCTTGCTGCCGCGCAGGCGCCAGTTGTCACCGACCAGGCCGTGGTCGAGATCCAGCTCCGCCGCGCCGACTACTTCTCGCTGCTCGGTCTCGGGTCTGCGCACGATCAGATGGAGAACCCCTTCGTCGCGCGGAGATCGGCGGATCTCGTCCAGACCGGCCTCGAGCTCGGCCGCCGAGAGATGCGCCCGCTGCGTAGGATCCGCGGCGTGCGCCGGACGCTTCGTATCCGTCATGTGGGACGCGTAACAGATTAGAGGTCTGTGATCGACCGCCGTGGGGGGCTACCGGCGCGGCGCCTGCCCGACGCGCCGGTCTTGCTGGACGCGTGGATGGACCGGTTCGCGAACGGGGCCATGTCGCCGTCGCCGGGTGACACGACGTATAGTTGGCTATATCGTTGCACTCGACTGTACTTTGCGTAAACTAGCTCTCCATGACGGACCGCGCCAGCCTCGGGGCTCCGGAATCTCCTGCGAAAGACCCGCACGTGCCGGTTTCGAGGCGCGAGCGGCGCAAGCTCGAGCTGCGCGCGCGGATCCTCGAGACCGCCAGCGGGCTGTTCGCCGATCAGGGATTTCATGAGACGCGGGTCGCGGAGATCTGCGTCCGCGCCGACATCGCCGAGAAGACCTTCTTCAACCACTTCCCGACCAAGCTCCACCTGCTACGCGAGATCGCGCACGCGGGAATCGCGCAACTGCTCGTCGAGATCGAGGACCTCAGCAACGCGGACCTCGCCACCCGCGAACGACTCCACCAGCTCTTCGACACCGTCGCGCAGCACATCAGCGAGGCAGGACCGAAGAACCGCGAGCTCGTCACCGAGCTCGTGCACGCAATCAGCGGCGACGCCGACGAACGCTCCGATCAGGTGCGGCGGTTGCATGCCGCGTTCGCACGCGTCGTGGACGTCGGGCTCGCACGGGGCGATGTCACCCGCCGCCACGACGTGCAGACGCTCGCCGAGCTGATCCTGGGCGCGTACTACGTTCTGATCTTCAACTACGCGAACCTGGATGAGTTCCCGGTCCGCGAGCGCGCGCACGCGGCGGCCCGCATCCTGGCCGACTCGCTGGCACCGCATACGGAGGAAACCAATGGCACTACGTGAATCCGAGCACACCGAGCTGCCGATCCCCAACGGCTGGTTCGCGGTGGAGTTCAGCCGTGAGTTGCGTGAAGGCGACGTCAAGCCGATCCACTACTGCGGCGAAGACTTCGTGCTCTTCCGCACGCGGTCGGGCCAGGCCAAGGTGCTCGATGCATTTTGTCCGCACATGGGCGCTCACCTCGGCTACGTCGGGCGTGTGATGGCGGAGACCATTCGCTGTCCATTCCACGCCTGGCAGTTCGACGGCACCACGGGCGACTGTACCCACATCCCGTACTGCGAGCGCATCCCCGCCAGGGCGAAGGTGCGCGCGTGGGAGGTCCAGGAGAAGAACGGCTTCATCTGGATCTGGTACCACTCGGAGGGCAAGGCCGCGCAGTGGGACTTCGAGGCCCAGCCCGAGTTCGGCGACGCGGAGTGGAGCGAACCGCGCGCGTTCGAGAAGGTGCTCGAGGCTCATATCCAGGACACTCACGAGAACAACAACGATCCGGTCCATTTCCTCTATGTTCACAGCGCGACGTCGGTTCCCGAGTCGGAGATCCACTACACGCCCGACAGCACCCACTACCGGATCATCAGCCACATGGAGCAGGAGTATCCGTTCGGCACGTTCAAGATGTCACTGCTGCGCGATTCCTGGGGCCTGGGGCTGACCTCGATCCGAATGGAAGGCGTGCCCGGCGCGAGCCTGTTGCTGTACGCCGCCACCACGCCGATCGACGCCGACCGCGTGCACTCGCGCTGGCTCCTCACCACCACCAAGAACATGGTCGACCTCGCGGGCGAGGAGTTCATGAAGAACCTCACCCGGGGGATCGATCAGGACCTCGATATCTGGAAGCACAAGGTGCACCGCACCAGCCCGGTGTTCTGCGAGGGGGACGACTACCTCGCGCAGTTCCGCAAGTGGGCGCGCCAGTTCTACACGCATCCGCTCGGCGACGCCCGGCAGCAGGAGGCTTGAACATGGATCGCTACCTCGTCATCTCGTCCGACGGCCACGCCGGCCCGCACGCATCCGAGTATCGCGACTACGTCGACCCCGAGTTCCGCGAGGTGTTCGACGTCGCGTTGCCGATCCAGATCCGGATGACCGAAGAGGCCTCCGAGCGCTTCCTCGTCGCGGACATCAACCGCAAGTGGCGCGAGGGCCGCGAGTACGAGCTCTCGGGTGCGTGGGATGCCGAGGCGCGCGACAAGGTCATCGACGCGGACGGTGTCGCGGCCGAGGTCCTGTTCCCCGACGGCGTCACCGAGATGAACGCGCCGCCGTTCGGTGCGGGCTTCTCGATGCCGCCCGAGAACGTGACCGCCGACCTCCAGTGGGCGGGAAGCATCGCGCACAACCGCTGGATGGCGGAGTTCGTTCAGACCTCGCCCGATCGCAGGATCGGACTCGCCTGCATCCCGGTGCTCTGGGATATCGATCGCGCCGTCGAGGGCATCACCTGGGCGCGGGAGAACGGGCTGCGGGGCGTCATCTTCCCACCGTGCTGGGGTAGCCACGACGCCTACCACCACATCAAGTACGACCCGGTGTGGGCGGTCTGCCAGGATCTCGGCATGCCGATTCATTTCCACTCCGGTCCGGCGCCCATCCAGGAGTACTTCGGGCCGATCCCTGCGCCCGACGGGCACGCGGTCCAGCCGGGCGCGATGGGGGTCTACATCACCGAGGTCGCGACGTGGCTGATGCGGCCCCTGACGTTCATGCTCTGGGGCGGCGTCTTCGAACGCTTCCCGAAGCTCAAGGTCGCGCTGGTCGAGGGCACCGCGATCTGGGTTCCCGAGTACCTCGAGCTGCTCGAGCAGCGCTACTCCGAGACCCACTACGCGCAGAAGCTCGGCGACTACCGCAGCCATCTCTCGATGTCCCCGGCCGACTACTTTCGCCGTAACGTGCGCGTTGGCGCCTCGTGCATGCCACGCCGCGAAGCCGAACGGCGTCACGCCATCGGGATCGACTCGATCATGTGGGGCACCGACTACCCCCACCCCGAAGGCAGCTGGCCGGTCACGCGCGACCAGATGCTCGAGACCTTCCGTGGCCTCCCGGAGGACGAGATCGCGAAGATGATCGGTGGGAACGCGGCCGAGTTCTACGGCGTCGACACCGAGAAGCTCGCGCCGCTGGCGGCACGCATCGGCCCCGAGAAGAGTGCGTTCGAGGAGGCCGCCTCGAGCTGACGACGATGTGGCCAACAGCGCTTTTTCGCCGATGCAATCGCGTGCGGTGGGTCGTGGACAATCGCTCCGTGCTGGCGTTCCGTCTGCTTGACGGCTACAGCGTCTGACAGGACCTCGCCCACACGCGAGGGGCCGACTAGCCGATGCGCCCCCGAGCCCGCAGAGCGTCCCTGGTTCTCTGCGCTGCGGCGCTGTTCGTCGCCACACGCGTGGTGCTGCACCTGAGCGGCGACCCGTTCTTCGATCCCGACTCCTACAAGTATCTCTCGGGCGCCGACTCGTTGCTGCAGGGCAGGGGGCTCCCTCCGCTGTTCACGTCGGTGGCCGTGACCGGCGGCGCGTTACACGTGATGCCCGGCTACGCGTGGTTCATCTATCCGTTGTGGCGGATCACCGGTGGCATCAGCCTGGAAGCCGTCGTCATCGCCCAGTCGGTCATCTCATTCCTGGGCTTTCTGGCGCTTGCGCACCTGTTCGCGCTCTGGATCGGAACCGGTGCGGCCGTATTCGTGTTTGTCGTCCTGTGCCTCTCACCGTCAGTCGCCTGGCTGGAACGCATGCTCATGCCCGACACGATGGTGGCGCCGCTGTTCATGATGGCCGTGTGGTGCGCCGTCCTCGGTGCGCCCGCACGCGAGCGGCCGCTGCGAGCAGCGGCGGGCGCTCTGGGCGCGGGCCTGCTGATGTCGTTCGAGATCCTGATGCGCACCAGCTCGCAGGTCTACACCGTGTTCCCACCGCTGCTCGCACTCCAGACGCGCTCGGACCGCGGTGCCACCGTCATGTGGCTCCTCGTCTATGTGCTCGGCCTCGGCGTGCCGCTGATCCCGTGGATGCAACACAACCAGGACGTCCACGGGGTCTTCGCCATCGCCAGGAGCACTGGGAGGAACCTCTACCTCAGCGCGGCGTGGGGTGGCACGCTCGACCGCGCACGAGCCCAGGAGGAGCTGGGTTTGCCCGTCCGCGAAGGCTCGCGGGCGGCGTTCGCGATCGCCGACGCCGCCTTCGGCAAGGCCGTGGAGGATACGGGCTCCATTGCAGCCGCCGACAGTGAGCTGCGGGCGCGCGCACTCGATGCGTACCGCAGCAAGGACTTATCTTCGCTGACGGCCGAGCGGCTCGCGATCTTCTCGGCCCTGTTCGTGCCGAACAGCGGCGTCGGCGTGTCGCTCAGCCCTCTGCGGAGCCAGCGAGATTGGTACCTGGCCAACACCACGGCCGGACCCGAGGTCAGACGTCGGCTCGAGCAGCGCTTCGACTACGCATTTTCACCGCAATTCGTTGCCGCCGCCGAGCGCCGTGGCCCACGCAGTGAGAGCGCTCGCCGGCTCTACATTGGGGCGATCGACTACCTGACGCTCGACGGTCTGGCGCTGCTGGTGCTCTATGCGATGTCGATCGTGACGATTTACTGGCGATCGCTGTCGCGCTGGCGGATCCTGATCGCGGTGGCCGCACCGCCGGCCGCGTTCCTGGTCTCCTACATGTTTTTCGGAATGCCTCTGTACCGCTACCAGACCGGGCTTCACCCCTTCATGCTCGCCGCTGTGGCGGCAGCGCTCGTGCCGCTGGTCGGCCGCGTGTCGCGATGGCGAAGTGGTGGCTGAATCCTCACACGTTCTCACGGTCGTCGTTCCCGCGCTCAACGAGGCGGATGCGATCGGTGCAACCATTCGGCGATGTCTCGATGCACGCGAGCACATCATCGAGACCAGCACGGTCGATCGCGTCGAGATCATCGTCGTGAGCGACGGGTCCACGGATCGAACAGAGGAGATCGCTCGCGGATTCGAGGACGTGACGGTCCTCGTGTTCGAGAAGAACAGGGGTTACGGAGCCGCGATCATGGCCGGTTTCGCGCACGGCAGCGGCGATCTTGTCTCCTTTCTCGACGCCGATGGTACCTGCGATCCTTTGTTCTTCGCCCAGATGTGTCGCGCGCTCGACGAACAGCAGGCAGATCTCGTTCTCGGCTCTCGCGTTGGGGAAGAGAGTCGCATGCCCTGGATCCGCGTGCTGGGTAATACGATCTTCGCGTGGGTCCTCGGTATTCTAAGCCAGCATTCCGTTGATGATACCGCGAGCGGCATGCGCGTGATTCGCCGATCCGTGCTTCCCGATCTTTACCCGCTGCCCGACGGGCTCCACTTCACGCCGGCGATGAGCGCCCGGGTGCTCATGGAAGGAAAGCTTAGCCTCGTTGAACTGCCGATGCGGTATTCCGAGCGTGTGGGTCAGTCGAAGTTGAGCGTGGCAAGGGACGGTATCCGCTTCCTCTCGTGCATCGTTCGAGCTGCCGTGGCGTATCGACCGGCTCGCCCCCTCCTGCTGCTGGCGGCCGTGCTCGCGATCATGGCGCTGGCGCTGGCTGCGGTACCCATCGGATTCTATCTCGGTGAGCACCGACTCGAGGAGTGGATGATCTACCGGATGCTGCTGTCGTCACTGCTGGCGACCGTGACGTCGGTCCTCGTCATGGCGGCGGTTCTTGCCGATCGCATCGCAGCTGCGGCGTATGGGCGTAAGGTCGGGGAGGGCTGGATCACGGGTGTGGTCGTAAGGCTCTTCGGTCGGCGCAACCGACGCATCGGTTCGATCGCGCTGATTGGAGCCGCGGTTGCCATCGTCTGGCCAGGCATCGTGGAATACAGCCTGTTGGGAACGGTTCACATGCACTGGTCCCGGGCTGTGCTTGCGTCGCTCCTGCTGGTCCTTGCGCTCATGTTGGCGGTAACGACGTTCCTTGTGCACATGATGGAGCTCATCGAGGTCCAGCGAGTCGCCGGGGAGCCGCCCCGCCCACCCGATCGGACCTATGAGGCCGCAGGTTAGCGCCGGTGGTCGTGATGCCCTGCGGGTTTCAAGCCGCGGGTACGGCCAGCTCGGCGATGAAGTGCAACGAGCGGCCGAAGATCGCGCTCGCCGGCCAAGCATAGAGCTTCGGCCGTGGCTGATAGGTGAGCGTCTCGCACCCGAGCTGCTCGAACGCCGAGACCCACTGCTCGCGACTCCAGTAGTTGTACGGCAATGCGACACCGTGCCGCGCATTGCCGACGCGATCCATGAAACGCAAAGTGGCCTCGGCGAACAGACCGTTGCGATTGTGATCCTTGATCACGACGGATCGTCGAGCGACGCGCAGTGCCTCCGAGAGTAGTCGCACTGGATCATGGGTGTGGTGGAGAACGTCGACGAACAGCACGGTGTCGGCCGCGTTGTCCTGGCGAGGGATGATCTCTCCATCGAACGGTTCGACCGTGATCAGGCAGGGATCGCGCGGCAGCGTTTCCAGTCCGGTGACGCTGATGTCCGGTCGCTGCATGGCGATCGCTGACGCAAGCGCGCCATCGCCGCATCCGACGTCGAGGACCGCGCCGTCCCTCGGCATCAGCGGCGCGAGTTGCTGCGCCAGCCACCGGACTCGCCGCGTGTGAACGAACGCGCCGTGGATCTGATCAACGACCTGCACCGGCGGTGCTCCTGTTTCGTCCTACCAACATCAGCTTGCCCCATCTCGTGCTCAATCATTGCTGCCAACGCAAGGTGGTCCCCACATCAGTATGGAGAACAGCACGGCTCGCAAAGCGCCAGGTTTGTTCTCGGGCCTTCGCGAACTGTGATAGACGAGGCTCATGCGCCTCGCCTGCGAAGGCGGTCACACGGTCGTTCCCGGTTGGGATCATGCGACGCGACTGGGGACGTACCTTGCTCTTGTGATGCCGTCACGGCACTGGCCCATCGCCCTGCTACTGAGTTTCGCTGCGCTGGTTGGCGCTTGGATCGTAGTCTCGAACGACCGCCGGCTAGCCGTGACGATCTTCCTGGCCCCGCTGCTCTATGCCCTCTATCTGTGCGCGCAGAGAGTCTTGATCGTCCGCAATAGCCTGCTCCTGTTTCTTTCCCTTCCTGGCTTGCCTGGCAGCGATCGGTATTTGCGAGGCGGTTCGCGCGCTACCTCGGCCGTGGCTGCGGGTCGTCGCGTCCGGACTGGTCACAGCGGCGATCGTGGTGGATCTGGGCGAGCTGCGGACGAGTGCTGCATCGATCGGGTCGCGGACAAAGATCGACCACGCAGCCACTCTGGCCGAGTACATGGAGGAGCATCAGGACCGAATGTTCTGGCCATCGAGCGGGGTCCGAGCCCTTCTGCGCGTCTTCCCCGCCGCTCCGACGGCCAGCATCGCCGTCTCGCAGGCCGAGGCCGACGAGCTGATCCTGTGGACCGGCGACATCCGTAGCTGGGCCGACTGGCCCGCCAACACTCTGGGAAGATACGAAGTCATCTCGGGACCGTCCGACGTCAACTTCGACTACTACCCTTCCTGGAGCGGTGATCGGCGTCTGGTCGCGGTCGACATGGAGACTGCGCAACGTTCCGGCCTGGTGCGCTGAGCGGACGCGTTCGGCGGCGGGGTCGATGCGTCGAATTCCGTCAGCCGCTCGTGCCTTTTTGCGCGACCGGAGCTGGCCCACGAAGGCCGTCGCTACTGCTTGCAGCTGAGCTTGTTCGCCGCGCCGTTGAACTTGCAGTCGGCGGCCGAGAAGGCGGTCTCGCCGCACTCGCTGGCCACGCCCGCGCTTACATCGCCGAACACGACGGTCGCCTGAACCGGTTCGTCGCCGGCGAGGATCGGATAGGTTCCGTTCTTGCCTTTGACGATAACTTGGATCTGGTTCGATCCCTTCTTGCTGCGATCCTTGATCTGCATCTTGATGATGCCGTTGACGGAGCCCGCCTTGTCCTTGTAGCTCCAGCTGTTGCCGGCGCCATTGGTTGACCAGGCCGCGCCGGCCGGGAGGGTGTCGTCGCTGCGTACCGTGCCGTCCGTGGCTGCTAGGAGCAACCGGGCTCCCTCGCCACCGGGATCGAGCGAGCCGAAACTGGTCGACCCAGGCAGCTGAAGCTCGCCCTTGAACGTGAGCTTGTCGTTACCCGCGGCCGCATCCGTGTTGATCTTCGACAGGACGAGCTTGGGCTTGATGGAGATGTCCTGCTCGCTGCCGACGCCCGTACGCTGGCATACGATCCGGTCGCAGACACCATCGGCGTCGAGATCCGTACAGAAGACCTGGCCGAACATGCCGCCACGGAAGCCGTCTTGCTGATCGCTCGTCCACACGACGACGAAGTTGCCCTTGCCGTCGGTGGCGACCGACTGTGAGCGGTACTGGTCGTCGGTGGTGAAGGTGTTGACCTGGAGATCGTTGCCGAGCGGCACGCCCGTGCTGTCGAAGAGCCTGGCCGCGACGCCGAGACGGTCGCCGTCGATGTACTCGGTCTGCCAGACCACCATGAACTTGCCGTCGTCATCGGCGGCCACGTCGGCTGCGCGCTGATAGCCCGGCAGGAAGGAGTTGACGTGGAACTCCGTGCCCAGCGGCGAGCCGTCGTCGCCGAAGCGCTGACCGAAGAGACCGGATCCGTAGATGTAGCCGAACGGCGTGTAGTTGCTGTCCCAGACGACGACGAAGTTGCCGGCGCCGTCGTAGTCCACCGACGGGTTGAACTGGAAGCCGGTCGTGTAGGAATTGATGAGGAACTCCGTACCGTCGGGGGCACCTGCGGCGTCGAAGCGCCGACCGACGACCGCGAGGCTGTCGCCGTCGCGGTCGCCTGCGCTCTCCCAGACGACGACGAACTCGCCGGTGCTGCGCTGTGCGACGTGGAGCCTTCTCTGGTCGTCCGTCGTGTAGTCGTTGACCTGGAACACGCTGCCCAGGGCCGCACCGGTGGCGTCGAAGCGCCGTCCGAACAGGCCGTCGCCGCTGGCGTCGTCGTCCTCCCACACGACCACGAACGATCCGTCGGCCGCGCCGGCGACGTCCGCGTTGAATCCACCCCCGGAGGTGCTCGCGTCGACGATGAAATTGTTGCTGGTGAATGCGCCGTCGCCGTCGACGATGCGGCCGAACAGCCCCGTGCCGACACTCGCGCCGGCGTAGCCGCGCCACACGATTACGAAGCCATCGCCAGCGGCCGTTACGACCGGCTCGTTCTGATCGCGCGTCGTGTAAGTATTGACGAGGAACTCGGAGGTGGCCGGTGTGCCGTCGGCTTCGAAGAGTCGGGCGACGACGGCATCTCCGTCGATCGCCGCATTGCCTTCCTGTCGTCCTTCGGTCGTCCACACGACCAGGAATTTGCCGTCGCTTGCGCGTGCGACCGCGCTACCTTGCTCAACGAACTGTTCCGAGGTCGGGAACGTATTGATCTGGAACTCGCCGCCCTCGGGGTTCGCGAAGCCGCCAAAGGGCAGGGTCGTCGTAGTCGTGGCCGATGTCTGGAAGCGCTGGCCGTAGATGCCGCCATAGTCGTTGCCGGCTTCCTGGTAGGTACTACGCCACACGACCACGAAGCCGTCACCGCCGGCTCGCGCTATGGCCGACTGGTTCTGGTAGCCGAGCTTGGTCGTGCTGGCGATGACGCTGGAGCCCAACGGCGTACCCGTCGAGTCGACCTGTCGCATTCGCGTCGTGACTTCGTACAGGGGGATAGGATCCGCGCCCGAGTACGTGACCTCGAAGTCGCCGTCGTCGCCGCAGCTCACGTCGGGGTCGCCGACGCCGAGCCCGAGCTCGGTGACGGCGAACTCGGCTTCTTTGGCCACGCCGGTCGAATCATAGCGTTTGGCGACCACGGCGGACGAGAAAACTGACTGGAATCCATTGGCGGCCCAGACGATGACGAAGTCGCCGTTGGCGTGGTGGCAGACGTTCGCGTAACGCTGTGAGTCGGTCGTGAAGCTGTTGACCGCGAACTCGCCGCCCTGCGGCACGGCTGAGGCATCGAATCGCCGCGCAAAGATCTCGGTATCGTTGAAGGTCGGGCCGCCGACCCAGGTGACGACGAAGTTGCCGTCGACGTCACACGAGGCTACCGCGGCTCCCTGATCATCGGTCGTATGCGAATTGACCTGGAACTCCGTTCCAGCCGAGCTGCCGGCGTTGTCGAAGCGCTGGCCGAAGACTCCGCTACCGTCTCCGTCGCGTCCGTCCTGGTCTTCCCACACGACGATGAAGTCGCCGTTGTCCGCGCAGCAGATGTTGGGATAGTACTGGTCGCCCGTCGTGTGCGAGTTGACCTGGAAATCGGTGCCGAGCGGAGTCCCCGTTCCGTCGAAGCGTCGTCCGAAGATACCGGCACCGTCGCCGTCCGACTGAAAGCCCCAGACGACGACGAAGCCGTTGTTGGTGCAGCAGCTATCCGGCTTGAACTGGTAACCGGGGCTCGTCGAGTTCACCTGGAACTCGGTTCCGAGGGCCGAGCCGTCACTGTCGAAGCGCTGGCCGAACACGCCGAAGCCGTAGCCGTCCTGGTAGTTGCTCGACCACGTGACGACGAACGTTCCGTCGTCGTTTCCGCAGACCTCGGGGAGGATCTGATAGTCGGTGGTGTGCGAGTTGACGTGGAACTCGCCGCCCACGGGTGTCGCGAAGCCATGAGCGGGGCCGGCAACGAGGCCGCCGGCCAGAGCCATTGCCGCGCCAGCGGCAGCCAGGCGCGCAGAGTGTGCACCCACGGAAATCACCTCCAGGTCGCGGAAGCCCCAGGCAGCAGGGGCGACCCCGGACTAGACCACTGCCGCGGGCGCTCGGTCAATCCCCCATCCGGGTAAACTCGGAGACGAGATCCAGTCGTCGGTCGCGTTTGCGGGGGAGGAGTGCGGCGCTGGGCGCGTCGCTCGCTGGCTACTTGGACGTATCGGCCTTGGTCTTGCCCTTTCCCGACATGACGATGGCGCTGTTCAGGATCAGATCCTGGCCTCCTGCCTCCATCATGCCGACGACCGTGATCTTCTGCTCCGGCGTGGCCGCGAACAACACGTCTACCTCGTGGGCCTGTCCCAAGACGTTGGTCACCGGCAGGAACTGCGGTGACCACAGGCCACCCGCGTCTCCTTCCACCCTTTCGCCCTCGATGTACGTAACCGCGAACTTCCGCTCGGCGTGACCGTGGGCCGCGAGGTTGATCCAGTTGACGGCATCGGTGCGCTTCTGGCCCGGATCCCAGTAGCCTTCGAAGCGCGCCAGGTTCATCTGGGCCTCAGCCGAACCGAACGCGAAAAAAATGAGCAAAAACACAAGCGCCGCCGCCGAGTGACGAGCCCGAAGCGGCGATGCGAAGGCAAGGCGTGTCGAGTTCTTGGCCATGGTTTGGACCGTTTAGCAGCCAGTATTGGGTAGGGCAAGACTGCCGCGCGACAGCACCAAAACAGCCCAGGACCGCCCAAAAACGCAGCCGCGGCCACAGACCTGAGGGCGCTTTCCTGAACGGACCAGGCGCACTAGGCTCGCACGACGACGATCGTCGCCGTGACTGATGGCTGGGTCCGAGAAGAGCGAGAAGCGAAGGTCGGCGTCGGAGGCTGGCAACCGCAACTCGCTCGATCGTCTCCACGCGGACGTCATGTCGGGCGCCGCGTGGGAGAAGCTCTGCGATGTGCTGCGCGCGTCCGGCCGGCTCGTGTACGGCGACGGTGTGCCTGACGGCCCCAGCGATCGCGCCGAGGGCATGCGCTACCTCACGCGCCTGATCGCCTCCGGCATCAACGTCTGCATGGAGCTGGCCGACGGCGACGCGCCGCGTTTCGGCCGTATGATCGACTGCACGATGAAGTGGGGGCTCGACGCACCCGATTGCCTCTATCTCTACGCAGCGGTGTCGGGCGAGGCCGCCTACCGGATTCACGGCAACCGCGGCAGCGCCAACCACATCGATGTTCAGGTGAACCACGGCCACTACTCGAGCGGCGATGTGAGTGCGTGGGGAACGATCTCCTCGATGAACGGTCGCGATCTCGTAACCTCGGAGGACGGCGAGTTCGAGCTCTTCCTCGGCGGCACGCCGCGCGACACCAACTGGCTACCCACGGCCGACGGTGCGGAGTTCGTGCTGGTGCGCCAGTTCTTCGCCGACTGGGACAACGAGCATCCGGCCGACATCTACATCGAGCGCGTCGACGGTGTCGACGTCCCCGAGCCCGTGGTGCGAACCGACCAGGTCGCCGCACGTCTGGAGAAGCTGGCGGGGTGGATCGAGCGTGGCGGCGCGCTGTGGGAGAGCATGAGCAAGGGATTCCTGGCGCTCGAACCGAACAGCCTCATCTTCCACGACACCTCGGCCAGTGATGCGCACGGTGGCATGCAGGGCCAGGCCTACGGGCTCGGCAACTTTGCCTGCGAGGCGAACGAGGCCGTGATCGTCGAGTTCCCGGTGCCGGACTGCCCGCACTGGAGCGTCAGCCTGGCCGACTGGTACTGGCAGAGCCTCGACTACGCCACGCGCCAGAGCTCGCTCAACGGCCATCAAGCGTTCGTGGCCGCCGATGATGTGTTTCGCGGTGTCATCGCGCATGTCGATCCGGGCGTCGCGAACTGG
>SPBQ01000261.1 GCA_004525875.1 Myxococcales bacterium | reverse complement strand
CAGGTCGTGGACCTCGCCCTTGTCACGCTCGAAGATCACGCCGAGAAAGGAGTGCGGCACCGAGTGGAGAGACACCGCGAGCAGGTGTGGCGGCATCCCGGCCGCGAAAACGCCCGCGTCGATGCCCGCCTGGCAGACCTGGGTGAGGTGTTGCATGAAGATCTTCGTACTCTCGTGAACCTCGGCGTGCAGTTCGTTGCGGACATCCGAGCCGAGGCCCGCCGTCGCGTACACGTGGAAGCGCCAGACGCGCAGGTTGTAGCTGAACAGGTCGAAGTACTCGCGGATCATCGCATGGACCTGTTCGATGAGAACGCTGGTCTGCGCGAAGCGCTCCTCCAGGCGTTCGAAGAAGCCGTCCTGCTGGCGCGAGACGACGTTCTTGTAGATCTGCTCCTTGCTGCTGAACAGATTGTAGAGCGTGCCGACCGACAGCTCGGCGCGGCGGGCGATGTCCTCGACCGTGACCTGCCCGAAGGGGCGCTCCATGAAGACCTGGTGTGCGGCGTCGAGGACGAGGTTCACGCGAAACACCTGCTCCCTCTGCTTCCTGGTGAGGCGGCGGTCGGCGAAGTTATTGGACATCGGTGCAGGCAGGATCCGCGGGCGCGGACCGTAACCGACCGACCCGCCTGAGTACAAACCGCGGGCACAGCCCCATCCGGGCGGGCGTCCGACATGCAGGAGCCTACCCCGCCCGTATACTTGATGGGTGGAACCTCCGGCTTCAGCAGCCAGCGCCCCACGCCGGCTGGCGCGGTTCGTCGCGCGGGCGGGGCTCACCGTGGCCGCACTGCTCGTACTGGCGGTGGTTCTGGTGCTGCTCCCGGTCCGTGTTCCGATCGGGTTCCTGATGCCTCGCATCGAGCGAGCCGCGACAGCGGTCGTCGGGTTTCCGATTCGAGTCGAGGGCCCCGTCGTGCTGACGCTCGGGCTGCGCCCGCGCATCGAAGTGCGCAACGTGCGCGTCGAACGCGGCAACCTCGGGGGGCCGGGCGCGGGCGACGCGCATGTGCTCGAGCTCGGTCGGGCGTCGCTGCAGCTCGGGCTGACCGCGCTTCTCGGCCGGCGACTCGCAATTCGCGAGGCGGTGCTCGAGGGTCTCGACGTTCGTGTCGACCGCGCGCTGATCGCGTGGATCGGGGATGAGGGCACCCCCGATGAGAGTGCTGTCGCGGCGCGACCGCAGACCGCCACGGTCGCCGAGACGGCGACACCGAAAGACGCGCGTGCCACCGGGCCCGCGGCACTCTCTGATTGGGCGTTGGACATCGATCGTCTGGCTCTGCGCGATCTACGCTTCGTGTGGACGGATGACGACGGTGCCTCGACGACCGTCCGACTCGAACAATTCGACGGCAAGCTCGACTGGCGGCGTGGCGTCGAGCTGGTCGGTAGCGGCGGCTACGCGGATCACGACATCAGCGTCCGTTTCGAGGGCGGAAGCATCGAGGCGCTGCTCGCCGGAGGGTCTGTGTGGCCGCTGTCCATAGCGGTGGACGGCCCCGTCGACGAGTGGGAGCTGTCGGCCGGGATCTCGCGTCGCGACGGAGCCGTCTGGCTCGAGAACCTGTCGGCGCTGCTCGGGCCGACTCGTCTCTCGGGCTCCATCGGCATCGATCCGCACGGACAACGCCCGCGGGCCGAGGGTACCTTGCGCGTGATCGGACTCCGCCTGGGGACCTCGCCGTCGGAGGAGGAGCCCACGCCCGAGATCGCAGCCGGGTCGCAGTCCGCCGCCGTCGCCGCTCACCAGCCTTCGACGGAATCAGCGCGTCGCCTTCGGCGACGCGCTGCCGAGCGATCCGCGGATGCGCGCAGCCCCGCTGCCATGCTCGTCGAGGTCCTCGATCGCTTCGAGACGGATCTGACGCTGGAGATCGACGCCATTGCCGGCCCGGGCCCCCAGGTGCGCGACGTGAGACTGCAGCTCGACGTCTCTGATGGGCGGTTACGCTTCCCGATCTCACTCGCCGTCGCGGGCATTCCGCTTACTGGAACGCTGGCCATCGCTCGTGAGCGCGAGGCGCCGAGCTTTGCGTTCGAGCTGGCGGCCGAGGACTTCCGGGTCGAAGAACTCGGCGAGTGGGCTGCGCCGACAGCCGAGAGCAGGGGCACGGTCGGCCATGCGCTCGTCGAGCTCGAGGCAACCGGCGAGTGGCTCGACGAGCTGGTGGCATCGACGAGTCTGACGATCGGAGCGAGCGAGGCCGATCTCGCATACGGTGCCGGAGAAGATCGTCGAGTGACGTTCGAGCGTCTCGACTTCACGCTCAGCAGCGGCGGCGCGCTGCGGTTCGTCGGCAACGGTACCGTCCTCGGAGAGATCGTCAGCGTCGAGGCGCGCGGCCCGACCTTCACCGCGATGCTCGCGCCCGACGACGACGAGCTCGATGCTCCCTGGCCACTCGCGCTGCGGGTGACGGGCCCGGGCCTCGAGCTGTCGGCCGAGGGCAGCTGGGCGGGCCCGTCGGCCGCTCTCGATTCCGAGCTCGAGGTGATCCTGGAAGGAGATTCCCCGGCATCGCTACGCAGCTGGCTCGGTGATCTGCCGTTCCCGGACGCGCCCTACGCGCTTACCACACGCCTGGTCACCGACGCGGCCGGCACGACCTTCACAATCGAGCGCGCCCACCTTGGCCGCAGCAGCTTGCAAGGCCGCTTCCGTCTCGACGAACGCGAGAGTGGTCCGCACTTCGACGCCGCCGTGACCTTCGACTACATCGACCTCGATGCTCTGCTGGCCCTAGGAGCCGCGTCCGCCGACGCGACCGATCAGGCAGCAGAGCCGCAGGCCCGCGAGGCCGGGAGCGGGCTCAGTCTGGACATCCCGATCGTCCCCGACGGTATCCGCTTCGTCGACGCCGAGCTGGAGCTCACCGTTGGCGAGGTCGGCGGCAGCAGGCTGGGGCTCAATCACGTCGAGCTGCGTTCGACGATCACCGAACGCAGCGTCGAACGCTCGCCGTTCTCGTTTCGCCTGCACGACACGCGCTTCGACGGCTCAGTGAGTGCCGATCTCACGACCGCGAGTCCGAGCGCGCGCTTCACGGTGGCGACGCGCGACATCGACATTGGACGCCTACTCGCGGATCTCCGGGTGGCCGAGGGCGTACGGGCTCGCGCCGTCGACATGGAGATCGTCGTCAATGGACGGGGCCGCTCGCTCGGAGAGATCGTCGACGGCTCGGACCTCGTCGCCACGGTGAAGGACGCACGCTGGACCCTCGGCGATCCAGGCTCCGAGACCGCCCTGCCCTTCCGTCTGAAGGAAGCGATGCTCGAGGTGCCGGCGGGCAATGAGCGCACCCGAGCGAGCGCGATCGGAACGCTACGCGGGGTCCCTGTGAAGCTGGAGCTCGAGGCCGAGCCTTTCGCGACCGGTTTGGCCGCCGGCGATCCGATCTCGGCCGTCCTGCGGCTAGAGGCTGCCGGTACGAAGGTGGAGCTCGAAGCGGGCGTGACGCCGCCGGTCCGGCGCGAGAGCGCCCGCTTGCGTCTTGCGGTCGAGGGGCGCTCGACGGCCACGCTTGGCGACGCCTTCGGCTATGAGCTCGATGAGCTCGGCGCGTTCAAGATCGAGGCGTCGATGGCGGGGGACGCCACCGGCTACGCGCTGTCGTCGTTCAATTCGATGATCGGTGGTAGCCGTCTCGCGGGGCGCGGGCGGCTGCTGCTCACCGGGACGCGGCCGCGACTCGACCTCGATCTGAACAGTGAACGCATCCAGATCGAGGATTTCCTCGTCGACTCTCCCGAGCAGGACGAGGAGGCACCGGCTCGGGCGTCTGAGGCCGAGGCTGCACGGTCGCCCGCGGAGCGGCAGGAGCTGGTCGACCGAGTCACTCCGCTCGGTCGCGACGGCCTCTCGCGCTACGACGGCTCACTGAAGGTAGTCGCCGCCGACGTGCGCTCCGGCGAGGACACGCTCGGCAGCGGCGTTCTCCACATCACTCTCGACGATGGCTCTCTCGTGCTGAGGCGCCTCGACGTGGCCGTGCCCGGCGGCTCGCTGGCTGCGAACGGCAGTCTGCGATGGGAGAGCGACCGCGCGGTCGCGACGGCCGAGGTCGCGATCGAGGATCTCGACATGGGCGTCGCGGCGCGGCGCGTGGATCCGAATGCGCGGTTCGGCGGAACGCTGAGCCTGTACGTCCAGTTCGAGGGCGACGCGCCCAAGCCGCGCGAGCTGCTGGCACATGGCAACGGCAAGATCGATTTCGCCATGGCGCCCGAGAATCTCGAGGCCGGTGTTCTCGATCTGTGGGTCGTCAATCTGGTTGCCAGTGTGCTGCCGCAGGTCGACGACAAGGCTACCTCCAAGATCAACTGTGTGGTGGCGGCGTTCGATCTCGACGACGGCGTCATGGTGGAGCGCGCGCTGCTGGTCGATACCACGACGATGGTCGTATCGGGCAAGGCCACCGTCGATTTTCGCGATCGGACGATCTCGGCCCGTCTCGGTCCACAGCCGAAGAAGCCGGCGATGTTCAGTCTGCAGACGCCGGTGGGCGTGAACGGTGACTT